>NZ_MTCA01000004.1:0-56925 GCF_002150205.1 Flavobacterium sp. FPG59
CACATAAAAATATTTTTTGGCATGTACCATTATAATACTTATTATTTATAGCTTCGCCACTGCAAGTCCCGTTTGAGATTGCTTTTGTTACTGAAGCGGCAAATTTATAGTAAATTATCCAACAAAGTGAAGATTATCTGAGAAAAATATGCTTGACTCCCTAAATTTAACTTACAAATTACATAGTCTTTTCTTGCAAATTGTATAGTAATTGGTGCGTTTTCCGTTTTCAATGTTTAGTAATTAGTAGTTAGTCCTTAGTAATTAGTCCTTAGTCCAGCGTGTTCAGTTTTAAGTTTCAGGTTTTAAGTTTCAAGTTTACAGTTTTACAATTCACAGTTCACAGTTCACAATTCACAATTCACAGTTCACAATTTTAAAAAAAGAACTACTTCATAAATCAGGTCGAAAAAACCGTACCTCTTTTAACATTAAATTTATAAATAACACCGCCACGTATTGAAACTTTTCGCTACATTTGAACTCTGATTTAACGAATAACTGGAATTATTCGAGGTCTTAAATTCACTCCATTGCTCAAAAAAACAGGGTTCTAGTCCGTATTTTTGAGCTTTTTTTATGGCTAAAACCCATCCATTTGACCTAATTTAAACAAATAATCTTACATAAAATCTGCCAGTTTTATGAATACAGCAGAAATACAGACACAACTAAGTATTTTTTTGATCCAAAAAGACTTAAAAAGGATATCAAACACTTTTTAAAAAATCAACTTGACGTTATTTTCACATCGTCTTGATGAACTTTTTACTTCGTCAAGACGATTCTTTTGTTGCATCAAGACGATTGGGACGTTATTTTGAAACTATTAGGCATAAAAAAACCTCGAATACTGGAATATTCGAGGTCTTAAACTCAGTCTTTTACTACCGAACAGGGTTCTAGCCCACTTTTCTAAAAGATAAATCCTTTAGCATACTGCGCATTTTCTTGCCAGGACGGAAGAGCACGCGCGTTTTTTTGATGGCTGCTGTTGATACCTCATCAGCAACATCTTTACCTTCAGAGCTAATGCCCACTTGAAAGTTGCCTAAGCGGCCTAACTTCACAATGCGACCTTGACCCAGTTCGCCAATGATGTTGTGTTCTAAAGAAGCGAGCACAGCATAACAATCAGAAGCCGTTAAGGTACTCTGATACGAAATCAACTCTGCTAGTCTTTCGAAATCAACATCGCCATCTGCAACTGCAGCGGCATAAAACTTTTCCGGAGCCACTAAGTCTCTCGGGTTCTTCCTTGGAAGAATTTTGTATTTAATAGCCATAATTTTTGGTATTAAATTAATAAATAAGTTTGTCTTAGTATACGTACTAAAGTATCTAACTGACTTTACAAACATAAGATACTTTTATTGTAAGTTAAAGCCAAACTTATTCACAATTGAGGCTTGTTTTTAACAACAAAAAGAAAAGTGTAAATAAATACAAAAGCCTCAACAACAGTATTTTAATTTTATAAAAAACTCGTTAAGCCCTGTCAAATATAGGTTTTCCCGCAAAGACGATCAAGAAACGTATTTGAGACAGCATAATGACATTACCACTTACAGCATAAAAAATCTAGAGCATTTTTAAATTACTTGCATCAAAAGTATTCAAACACACTGAAAACCTACCACAGAAACTTAAGCGAAAGCCCCCAGAACCTGAAATAGATTCAATTCACATACTTGTTTTACTTCTTTATCTCATAAAAAACACTAGATTTTAAACATTTTTACACCATGATTTCTAAATGTCCCATATGTCATTTTTCAATCATCTTTTAGAGCGTGTTTAATAGATTAGTCCTAAGTGCAGCGTGTTCAGTTTCAAGTTTAAAGTTTAAAGTTTCAGGTTTCAGGTTTCAAGTTTTAGTTCACAGTTTACAGTTTACAGTTCACAGTTTACAGTTCACAATTTACAAATAGAATTGCTACATAAACGAATTCGAAAAAACGCCCTTAAATTAAAAACGTAAAAAACAACGAAAAAACAGAGTGGCAGCAGTCCGCGAGTTGAGGACGAAGGACGAACGGCTCGGGCTGCGGAACGTAGTTTTGAGGTAGTTTTTAAGTTTTTAATTTTCAGGCTTGAAATCGAAGATTCATGAATACCAAAAAAAAAATATTAACCCGTGAATAATTTTTGTTTCTTTTGCATCAAGGCAAAAGAAAAGAATAAACTTGAAAAATGAAATCGTCTGCTACAATGAAGAATATGTAGAAATGCTTCGTCCCTCAGCATGAGAGAATGGGGAGAGTTGACAGTTGAAAGTCATCAGTATTCAGTTTTCAGTAAATAGTCCTTAATGCAGCATGTTCAGTTTCAAGTTTAAAGTTTCAAGTTTCAGTTGACAGTTCACAGTTTACAAATCACAGTTCACAGTTCACAACTTATAAATAGAACTGCTACATAAACGAATTCAGGAAAAACGCCCTTAAATTAAAAATGTAAAAAACAACGAAAAAACGGAGTGGCAGCAGTCCGCGAGTTGAGGCTGAAAGCCGAACGGCTCGGGCTGCGGAACGTAGTTTTGAGGTAGTTTTTAATTTTCAAGTTTCAAGTTTCAGGTTTCAAGTTTTAGGTTTCAGTTCACAGTTTACAGTTTACAGTTTACAGTTTACAGTTTACAGTTTACAAATCACAGTTCACAGTTCACAACTTATAAATAGAACTGCTACATAAACGAATTCAGGAAAAACGCCCTTAAATTAAAAATGTAAAAAACAACGAAAAAACGGAGTGGCAGCAGTCCGCGAGTTGAGGCTGAAAGCCGAACGGCTCGGGCTGCGGAACGTAGTTTTGAGGTAGTTTTTAAGTTTTTAATTTTTAGGCTTGATCTTTTGTTTCTTTTGCATCAAGGCAAAAGAAAAGAATAAACATAAAGAGATACTTCGTCCCTCAGCACTACAGAATAAAGAATTGCATGTCAAATGCTACAAGTGATTTGTCTTATGTTGTTGTCATTTAATTAAGGAAGTTATTTCTTCTCTACTTTAAGCACACAACCCAAAGATTCCAACACCAGCAAATAATGGTTTTGTTTGACTTCTTGAACTGTAGCCTCTTGATCTATAAATGGTCCAGATTCTAAAATAACTTTATCTCCTTTTCTCCACGTGTCAATGACAACATCAAATGTATCTGGGGCTGAAAGCCAGTTCTGAATCGTTTTAATCTCTTTGTCTTTAACAATTGCAGGTTTCCCTAACCAGAACAAGTAGCGCACAACACCTGGAACATCAAAAACACTATTTCGTTCTTTTTCTGTAAGTCGAACAAAAATATAAGAATTGAACAAGGGTAGCTGTACCTTTTTTTTTCGATCAGACCATTGCGTAATTTTAGTAATTGTTGGACAATAGGCATTAACTCCCATTTCCGTCAAACGTTCTGCTACTTTTTTTTCCGATTTTGGTTTGGTATACAGTACATACCAATTCATCATTACATCCATATCCATTATACAATTCAAGAATGGACAAATATAATACTCCAATTGCGATAAAACAGCAATTGTACTTGCTTTTTAAGATGAATATACTGAGATTTTGAACACTTCTTTAAATACCTGGGGTTTAAGTAAAAAGTTTTCAGTATGCAGTAGTTAGTACTTAGTCATTAGTCCATTGTTCAGTTTCAGGTTTCAGGTTTCAGGTTTCAGGTTTCAGGTTTCAGGTTTCGTTTACAGTTTACAATTCACAGTTTACAGTTTACAGTTCACAATTTACAAATAGAATTGCTACATAAACGAATTCAGGAAAAGCGCCCTTAAATTAAAAATGTAAAAAACAACGAAAAAACGGAGTGGCAGCAGTCCGCGAGTTGAGGCTGAAAGCCGAACGGCTCGGGCTGCAAAACGTAGTTTTGAGGTAGTTTTTAAGCTTTTAATTTTCAAGTTTCAGGTTTCAGTTCACAGCTCACAGTTCACAATTTACAGTTCACAATTTAAAAATAGAATTGCTACATAAACGAATTCGAAAAAACGCCCTTAAATTAAAAACGTAAAAAACAACGAAAAAACGCAGTGGCAGCAGTCCGCGAGTTGAGGCTGAAAGCCGAACGGCTCGGGCTGCGGAACGTAGTTTTGAGGTAGTTTTTAAGTTTTTAATTTTCAGGCTTGAAATCGAAGATTCATGAATACCAAAAAAAAAATATTAACCCGTGAATAATTTTTGTTTCTTTTGCATCAAGGCAAAAGAAAAGAATAAACTCGAAAAATGAAATCGTCTGCTACAATGAAGAATATGTAGAGATCCTTCCTCCCTCAGCATGACAGAAACTCTCCATAACAAAACAACCCGACAATCAAAACGAAAAATTTAATCGCTTGATTATTCCATAAACATGCATAAAAAAAATGTACCGAAAACAACATATTAAAAAAGTCTTTTCGGTACATTTTGATAAAGAGAAAAATATTACTCTAATAAATCAGAATTACTTTTTTCTAATTCCGTATAAATATTTTTTACTTCTTGTGAGCTTTCTTTTTGCAAAATCAAATTGGCATTCGCAGTATGTACAAAAATTGCATTCTTTAACCCCACAAAAGCAGTATATACATCTGTTCCAATAACCATATTCCCATTGCTATCAACCGCCTGTCCTTTTGAAACCAAATAATCATAAACAGATTCAAAAGACCCTAAATCAGACCATTTAAACTCAGACGAAACCACCTTTATCTTCTTACTGCGTTCCATAACTGCATAATCCACACTAATGGACGGAATAGCCATTGACAATTCTAAATCCAATTGCCCTGCTTTGTTGGCTTCCCAAACCTGCTTGGATTTTTCGTAAACTTGTATATTATATAATTTTAACTCTTCTAAAAATACAGCAGCTTTAAAACAAAACATTCCACTGTTCCATAAAAAGTTACCATTCTTTATAAAATCTTTAGCAGACACTTTATTGGGTTTTTCTCTAAACGAAATTACATCATCTCCAGAGCGCTCTATATAGCCGTAGCCGGTTTCGGGTTTAGTAGGAACTATGCCAAAAGTAACAATATACCCTTGCAATGCCTTTTCCACTGCTTGGTTAATCGCACTTTCATAGGCTTCCGTCCCGTCTATAATATGATCGGATGGGGTAACTATTAAAATTGTGTCAGGTTCTGAGGCAAATGCAGCAAAGGCAATTGCAGCAGAAGTATTCCTTGGCGTCGCTTCAATAATATCAATATATGAAGTACTTGACTTATCTAAAACTTTTTTACTTAAATGACAATTATCTGTGTTTCCAACGACCATCACGGTATCTGCCAAAGACCGGTTTCGATCTACGGTCATTTCAAACAAAGACTTACCATCAAACAAATCCAAATATTGTTTGGGTTGGCTTTTACGTGATAAAGGCCATAGCCTGCTTCCCACTCCTCCTGTAAGGATTACATGTGTAACTGAATTTGCATTTTTCATAATTAAAGTATATTTAATTGGTAATCTTTATTTTTTTGAATAATACTAAACTTTATTCTTTCAAACACCTCACATTTACAGCGATTTTAACCCCTTACAAACGTCCATCCGCTCGCTCTCCTAAAATGCCTTTCACATCATACAGCAAACTTTTTTCACATTGCAAAGAAGAAAAATCCAGATCTATAAAAACAGTATGTGCTACCCCCAATACCAGAGCATCAAAACGTTCTGTTGGTAAAGTAGTTGTAGTGGTTAAATTGTATTCTCTTGAAACCTCAACAGGGTTTGCCCATGGATCATAAATTGTAATTTGAATGCCATAATCGGCTAAAGCCTTTATAACATCCACAATCTTAGTATTGCGTACATCAGGACAATTCTCTTTGAAAGTAATGCCTAACATCAATAATCTAGCGCCATTGACAATCACTCCTTTTTTAATCATTAACTTCACCACTTGCGAGGCTACATATTCTCCCATACTGTCATTCAAGCGGCGTCCTGCCAAAATAATTTCGGGATGGTAACCAAACTCTTGTGCGCGTTGTGCCAAATAATAAGGATCAACCCCTATGCAATGTCCGCCTACCAATCCAGGTTTGAAAGGTAAGAAATTCCATTTGGTACCAGCTGCTTCTAGTACTGCTTGAGTATCTATTTGCATCAAGTTGAAAATTTTGGCCAACTCATTTACAAATGCAATGTTGATGTCCCGCTGCGAATTCTCTATTACTTTTGCTGCCTCGGCCACTTTTATGGATGGTGCCAAGTGTGTGCCTGCAGTTATCACCGATTGATACAATTCATTAACTTTCTGACCAATGACAGGAGTCGAACCCGATGTCACTTTTAGAATTTTTTCAACCGTATGCTCTTTGTCGCCTGGATTAATTCGTTCTGGAGAATACCCCGCAAAAAAGTCCACATTGAATTTCAACCCAGACTTTTTTTCCAATACAGGAACACATTCCTCCTCGGTCACACCAGGATATACCGTTGATTCATAAATGACAATATCTCCTTTTTTTAAAACCGAAGCTACCGTTTCACTGGATTTAAACAAAGGCGTTAAATCAGGTCTATTGTTTTTATCAACGGGAGTTGGCACGGTAATGATAAAATAATTACAATCGGCTATAGCTGCTATATCCGCTGAGCAATACAGTCCGTTTTCATCACTTGGTGCGGTTCGCAAAACCTGTTGCAATGTAGTATCATCTATTTCTAAAGTACTATCAGTGCCCGCAGATAGACTCGCTATACGTGACTGATTGATATCAAAACCTACAACAGAGTACTGGGTAGCAAACAATCTTGCCAAAGGAAGACCGACATACCCCAAACCAATTACCGCTATTTTTATGTGTTCGCTCAACTTATTCTTAACTATTTATTATTTAAAAGTACGCTTTTTAGCGTTGCCATACTCGGCTTTATGTTTTTTTAGGGTTGCACTTTCGCATCATTCATTGCTTTATCCTATATGAAAAAACTCAACTTGCCGTTCCCTTTTATTATTACTTTCGAAAAAAAGCCTTAAAAAGCATTTCAATTTTGTTTCTTGGTACACAAATGTAGCTAAAATAAGGTCTATTTCTGATACCGTTCAACGATGCTTTATGCTGCTTGGTGTCTACAAAAGAACAAACAACCGTTTAGGAGCCGATTCCTTGGTACACAAATCCAATGGCACGAAGTTGTGCTGCATCCAGCACATTACGTCCATCAAAAATAAATGCTGGTTTTTGCATCCCGTCAAATATTTTTTGCCAATCATAATTCGCAAATTCATCCCACTCGGTAAGAATGGCTATCGCATGGGCATTTGCACAAGCCTCATAAGGATTTGAAAAAGTAGTCACACACTCGGTATTTTGCTCAGGACTGCGTGTTTCTAAATAATTAAGATCCTCTAGTATCTTTTTAGAGGATACTTTTGGATCGTATACTGCTATTTTTGCATGTTCATTAATCAAATCATCGGCCACAAATATCGCTGCCGATTCTCTGGTATCATTAGTATCTTTCTTGAAAGCCCAACCCAAAAAAGTAATTTTTTTATCTGAAACCGTATTGTACAGTGTTTGTACAATCCCATTAGAAAAACGTCTTTTTTGATGATCGTTCATGATAATTACTTGTTCCCAATAATCGGCTACCTCATGCAATCCGTATGATTTAGCAATGTATACTAAATTCAAAATGTCTTTTTGAAAACAGGAACCGCCAAAACCAACTGAAGCTTTTAAGAATTTAGGTCCAATCCTACTGTCCATGCCTATTGCTTTTGCCACTTCATTAATATCAGCACCTGTTTTCTCACAGAGTTCAGACATGGCATTTACAGATGATATTCGCTGTGCCAAAAATGCATTGGCAGTAAGCTTAGATAACTCAGAAGACCATACATTTGTAGTTAATATTTTTTCTAAAGGGACCCAATTAGAGTAAACTTGAACCAGTGCCTCCATTGCCTTTTTCCCTTCTGGAGTAGCGTCACCACCAATTAAGATACGATCTGGCTGCAATAAATCAGTTACGGCCGTACCTTCCGCTAAAAACTCAGGGTTGGAAAGAATTTGAAATTGAACCCCGTTTCCGGTATGATCTAAAATACTTTTGATAGCCTCTGCCGTTCGAACCGGAAGTGTTGATTTTTCGACAACAATTTTATTATCTTTAGCTACGCGTGCAATTTGTCGTGCACACAATTCTATGTATTTCAAATCAGCCGCCATTCCCTTCCCTTTACCATAGGTTTTGGTAGGGGTGTTTACAGAAATAAATATGATTTGTGCTTCATCAATGGCTTGTTCCACTGCCGTAGAAAAAAATAAATTTCTACCTCGAGCAGTAGCAACTATTTCGCTCAAACCAGGTTCGTAAATAGGTATATTATCCGTATTGGGGTCGTTCCAAGCGGCAATTCGCTCTTCATTCAAATCCACAACGGTTACTTGTATATGGGGACATTTTTGTGCAATTACAGCCATGGTAGGACCACCTACATACCCTGCTCCAATGCAACAAATTTTTGTAATTTCCATTCTTTATCTATTAAGCACTTATTTTAATTTTCTTTTTTATTTTTTTTTGAAGTTTGAGAAGATTCTATTTTCTCTACTCCATCTTATTTTAGATGCTCCCAATACCACCCCACTGCCTCTTGCAAGCCTTTTTGCAATGAAAATTGCGGATTATAATGCAATAATCGTTGTGCTTTTTCAATGCTAGCCAAAGAGTGCGGAATGTCTCCTGCACGGTTAGGACCATATTCCACGACTACATTTTTAATTTCTGGATCGTAAACGGACAAATACTGTTTTAAATAAGTGACCAAATTATTCAACGTATTCCTATCCCCGAAAGCAGTATTGTATACCGTATTAACGGCTTCTGGATTTTGCGTGAGCATGGCCAATTCATTCATTTGTATCACATTATCAATATACGTGAAATCTCTAGAATAGTTGCCATCCCCATTTATTTTAGGGCTTTCGTGTTGCATCAACTGCATGACAAACTTAGGAATCACAGCAGCGTAAGCACCATTAGGATCTTGTTTCCTCCCAAAAACATTGAAATAACGCAAGCCTATGGTTTCTAAACCGTATGATTTGCTAAATATTTCGGCATACAATTCGTTGACATATTTAGTAATGGCATAAGGTGACAAAGGCTTTCCGATAGTCTCCTCTACTTTTGGAAGGCCTTCTGAGTCTCCATAGGTAGACGAGCTGGCTGCATACACAAAACGTTTAACCTTGTGATCTCGGGCAGCGACTAACATATTCAAAAAACCAGAAACATTTACTTCATTACTGGTAACAGGATCGTTTAAAGACCGAAGAACCGAGCATAAAGCAGCTTGGTGCAACACATAGTCCACTCCGTTTACGGCTTCCATACAAGTGGTTGCGTTACGAATATCACCTTCTATCAATTGAAAATTAGGATGATTCAAACAGTTTTTTAAATTATGCAGGTGTCCCGTGGCAAAATTGTCCAAACATACTACTTGGTACTTTTTATCTAAAAAATACTCGCATAAGTTAGATCCAATAAAACCCGCACCACCAGTAACCAATATCTTTTTTTGCACTACGTTTTCCATGCTATATTTTATTTCACTGCTATTATACGTTGTTCTTTTTGGCAATGTCTTTTATTTTTTGGAACCAACTTTTTGGCTTTTCCTCTTCATAATAAGATTTATCATAAGAGCCATAACCGTAACCGTAGCCATAGCCTGTTCCGTATTTAGCTTTGTTTTCTTGACCGTTTAAGATGATACTTGTATTGTTCAATTCCCCGCGCTTAATGCGGTTATTCAATAAAGCAATCATGTCTTTTTTAGTGTAATTTTGACGAACGATATATAAAGTAACATCACAATATTGTGCTAATTCAAGCGCATCCGAAACTAATCCTACTGGTGGCGTATCCAATATTATATAATCGTATTCTTGCTTCAAGGCGTTAATCAAGTCCTCCATTCCCTGACTTATGATCATTTCTGAAGGGTTAGGCGGTATTGGTCCAGATAATATTACATCTAAATAAGGTATGTGCGTTTTATTGACAATCTCTTGAATTGATTTTTGTTTGATAATGTAATTCACAACCCCTACATCATTTGACAAATTAAACTCTGTTGCAAGTCTAGGTTTACGTAAATCCAATCCAATTATAACGGTCTTTTTTTCACTCAAGGCAAAAACCGTCGCGATGTTTATGGAACAAAACGTTTTTCCTTCACCACTTATGGAAGAGGTAATCATCAACGTTTTAGCACCATCTACATTTTGTTGTTTGTACAAAAACTGCAAAGAAGATCGAATGGCCCTAAAGGATTCTGACAATGCTGATTTTGGTTTGTCAAAAACTGCCAAGTTAGATTTCTCTTTATTAACCCCAACCACTCCTATCAATGGGATCTTAGTCATCTTATTAACATCATCGCTATTTTGAATTGCATCATTGATAAAGAAAATAAAAAAAACGGCTATTAACGGAATCAGGATTCCAAGGAAAAGTGCCAAAATATAATTTACAGATGTTTTAGGACCCACTAATCCGCCACCTACATCTTTAGCAGGATCAATAAAATGAATGTCTGATAAGTTGGCTGCTTTTACAATATCTGCCTCAGAACGTTTTTGTAAAAAAGTATTGTATATGTTATCACTCAAGTCATACTTTCTTTTTATTTTTATAAGCTCTTGTTGGTCATCGGGTAGTTTTTTGATAGTACCTTCTGTGGCATTGATCTTACTGCTTACTAAAGCCAAATCATATTGTAAAGAAGATTTAGCTGTGATAATATTTTCTAACAGAACTTTTTTTATAGCTTCCATTTGGATATCAAACTCTTGAAAAATCTTCTCGCTTTTTACCGCATAGGCCATCTCAGACCTTTGTGTAGACAAAGCAATTAATTTGGAAACATTTACTACTATGTTAGGATCATCAATTCCTGCCACAGATGGTGCTGGTAGTTTTGCATAATTCACACTGCTATTTAAATACGATTTAAGGGAATTGTAATAAACAATCTTACGATTGATTTCATCTTTCCTAACATCGTATTCTAAAATTTGTTCCGAAAACTTAGTCCCTCCATCCTCAACATCGTAAATATTTTTACCTTTTCGAAATGATTTCAACTCATTGCCTGTTTCTTTCAGTTGAGACTCCATGGCTATCAAAGTACTGTCGATGAAAGCAATTGTATTGGTTGCAAATTTATTTTTGCTATCCAACTGTCTTTTAATTAACATCTTGACTGTAGCATTCAAATATTCAACCAAGCGGACTTTATTAGTTCCTTGCATGCTCAAAGTAATAATTGACCCTGCTTTTTCATTGGTTTGAACGTTAATTCCTTTGTATGCAGAAACTGTTCCGTCAAAATCATTGAATTGAACAAAGTATTCATTTCCCTTGTACATTCCTGGATTTTCGTTTAGTTCCAATTGCCAGTTGAGGAAAGGCAAAACTACTTTTTGTCCTACTTTATATCGCTTTACAAACTCACCCGCAACTACATTAGTATTGCCATACGTGTGGGTATCGTATTGAATAACCCCTACGCTTGTGTTTTCAAAAGGAATTTTGATTTCATATTCATTCTCAGTCAAAAATTTAATACCGATTCGTTGACCTGCCAGTTGTCCTTTGGTTTTGTCAATACGTACAAAAAAAGGAACTGCTCCGTAGGCATCTGTAAAATTATATTCTCCTTGAACTAAATAACTAATATAGTACTGCAATTGATCTACAACGAGCTCATTATGAGATCTTGATTGCAGTGTAGTGGCAATGGTTTGTACTTGATCTGAGGTGCCTCCCCAATTGAAGACCAAACTCGTGTTCGAGGTAAACAAAGGATTACTTTCTTCTTTGATAGCAATCATGGTTTCCATGCCATAGATTTTCTCTTTTCGAATGTTGACTTGATAAGCAATAGTCAATGCGATGGCTAGACTGATTAAAAACCAACGCCAATAACTGCCAATTTTAATCAGAAAGCCTTTAAAATCAAAACTGACTTGGTTTTCGAAAATTGAAAAATCCTTAATATCTAACATGTATCTTGTACCTAATTAATTTCTTAACAATAAAAAAGTAGTTGTTGCTAATGACAACAAGGTTATGATTGTCCCTAAGGATTCTATACCTGTTTTCCCGGTACCCCAAGTTTTCTGTTTTAGCGGTTTGACATAAATATAGTCATTGGGTTGCAAATAAAAATAAGGAGATTGCATGACATTAATATCCGTAAGATCAATATCAGCCATTTGTACTCCGGTAGGCGTTTTTCGGATTACAGTAACAGCCTTCCTGTCTCCCGTTATGGTAATATCCCCAGCATTAGCAATGGCTTCCATAATATTTACCTGCTCTTGAAATAATATTTTGGTACCCGGAGCACCTATTTCTCCATTCATAGTAAAACGCAAACCTGCTAATTTTACGGTTACAAACACATTGGCTTCTTTAGTAAAATAGTCGGATAAAAGTTGTTTCTCTATACGAAGTCGAATGTCATCAAGGGTGTACCCAATAACATTTAGCTCTCCCAAAACCGGGATACGAATGTTTCCATGGTCATCTACCGTAAATCCATCAAAATACAAACCTGTATCGGACTGACTTGGTTTTCCCCCATCATTTGCAATCGTAAAAATAGATGCTAGCTTTGGATCAATGGTTTTTATAGAAATGCTCAATACATCATTTACTTGCATACGGTAAGGCTTTGAAGCCACCATAGCAATAGGAACTTCTACTGATCCGTCTTTTTTTTGCAAATAAATTAAATCTTGCGTAGAGATGCATGACGTCATCAAAACACTGACTAACAATATTAAACAGCCTACAAATTTGTTCATTATTACTATTTTTATCCACAAATATAGCTTTTCATTTACGATATAAAAAGCCTCCTTATGGGATTGCGTTTATTAATTATTTTTTAATGATTTCTCAAAAGGTACTCGATGTAAAATACTGCGTCCCAACGTCACTTCATCAGCATATTCTAACTCATCACCCACAGCTATCCCTCTAGCAATGGTTGATACTATGATATTGCTCGATGCAATTTGCTTGAAAATATAAAAATTCGTTGTATCCCCTTCCATAGTAGAGCTCAAGGCAAATATAATTTCCTGTACTGCTCCCGATTTGACTTTTTCAACCAATGCTGTAATATGCAACTGGCTGGGACCAACACCATCAATAGGAGAAATTTTTCCACCCAAAACATGATAAATACCCCTAAACTGATTCGTGTTTTCAATAGCCATAACATCTCTAATGTCCTCTACCACACAAATCACGTGGTGATTTCTACTACTATTAGAGCAAATCTCACACAGATCACTATCCGAAATGTTATTACAACTCACACAGTATTTGATATCTTGCCTCATTGAAAGTAGGGCTTGCGCCAAAAATCCAGTTTGCTCCTTAGGCTGTTTTAACAAATGCAAGACCAATCGCAATGCCGTTCGCTTACCAATTCCCGGAAGTTGCGACATTTCGTTGACTGCCTTTTCTAAAAGTTTTGATGAAAATTCCATACCTGCAAATGTAGCAATTTGTTTATTTGTTCCGCTCCATTATTCCCAATTCCTAAACATTGATCAAACTATATTGAAGGTTTTATTTCTCCAGGAACACACAGTCAAAAACTTTACAAAAAAAATATAAAACCTGCCCTTACATTCCATTTCACAATATCCTACTGTTGACAGTTTATGACAGCGTCGCATTGGCTTAAAGCCAAAAAAACGGAAATAGACAATAAGTAGTTTCTATACCCTTCATGTAAACAATAGTCTTTTTAAAGACTTAATTTAATTTCGTACTAAGGGATAAACCGGAACGATACAATCTTAAGACTTGAAATGTACGGCAAAAAGCTCTCTTTTTGATTAAAAAAAATTCCGTAACCGATTAACTAATTAAAATCAATATAACTTGCGACTATTAGTACTGATTGGTAGCCAATAAAACCAATGTACAAGCCACTTCAACCTTAATATTGTTCAATTGTAACAACTGGTAAAACTCGGGATTCTCTGTTCCTGGATTAAAAATGACACGTTTGGGTTGTGCCTCAACTATATAATTGTAATAATCGCGTTGACGTGTTGGGTTAAGATATAACGTAACAGTGTCTATGTTTTTAAGTGGAATGGCTTTCGTTTGGATTTTGATTCCAGCTACTTCTCCTGCATTTTGTCCTACTGCTAGTACTGAATGTCCTTTTTCAACTAACTGCTGTACTGCTTTGAACGCGTAACGATCCGTTTTGGTCGTGGCACCCAGTACCAATGTTTTTTTATTCTTCATCCTTATCATCCTTTTATGAGTGACAAAAGTAAGCAAAAAGGTTCACCTTATGTAGTGATTATGGTAATTGTTACGGTGCAATAAAAAAACATTGCGCTAACAGTCCCAAACAAAAAATGAGTATTTTTGTGGTACTAAACAACAATTATGGATCTCTTTATTTATCTTTTTGTCGCGCTTTTCTCTGTATTAAATCCTATAGGTACGGTTCCTATATTTGTAGGCCTGACTCAAAATGACCCCAAAAAAGAACGGTCGCGCATTTCTTTATGGACAGCCATAAACGTTTTCATTATCTTGATAGTTTCCTTTTTTATCGGACAATATGTTTTGTTGTTTTTTGGAATTAGCATTGACGCTCTTCGGATTGCAGGAGGGCTTATCATTGTAAGTTCTGGATTTTCATTACTGTCTGGTAAGTTTACCAAAAAACGAGGAATCAACAAAAAAGCCGAAACGGAGGCACAACAGCGAAACGATATTGCCTTAACCCCGCTTGCCATCCCTATGCTGGCAGGCCCAGGATCCATATCGCTCTTGATTGCTTTTTATCAAGAACACAACAGCACCACAGAAATCATCATTTCTACGCTAGCTATTTTAGCCATTGCAGTAACTATTTTTATCATATTACGCAGCGCCCATTATCTTGCCAAAATATTAGGTGCTTCTGGGATTATTGCTATTTCCAGAATTGTAGGCTTTATTGTAATCGCCATTGGGATACAATACATTGTAAGCGCCATCATTAACATCATCAAAGTGAATCTTTCATAAAAAAAAGAAGCGGATTATTCAGTGAATAATCCGCTTCTTTTTTAAAGTGTTTTTTTTTAGCTTCTTGGCAAGAAAATCTCAGCCATCATACATCGGGCGCTTCCGCCACCACAAGCCTCAATGGTATCTAGACTTGAACTCAGTATTGTAGCATGCTTTTCTAGTTGCGCCACTTGCTTCTCTGTAAGCGCTTGATGAGCAGCAGCACTCATAATCAAAAATCTTTTACCAGCAGCTCCTTGAACTTCAAGCATATTCCCTGCAAAACTATTCATTTGATCTTCTGTTATTAAGACAATCTCTTTATTGTTTTCTTTTAAATTATCCAAAACCATTTTGCGTTCTTTTTTGTCGTCTATGCAATCCGCACAAATCACTGCGAAGGTTTCGCCCAAACACATCATGACATTGGTATGGTAAATCAATTTTCGTTCGCCATCAACAGTCTGAAACGCTTCAAAAAGAACTGGAGCATAATCAAAATCTTCACAGAACTCAATAAACAACTCCTCATCTGCACGAGGTGATAAAGCACAATACGCTTTAGAATTGGTTCTATCCAAAAGAATACTACCCGTACCTTCTAAGAAAAAACCATCCTCTTCTGCTGATGTATAATCTACTATATTGTGTATAACAAAACCTTTATCTTCTAACAGATCTAATAGATCCTCACGGCGTTCTTGACGTCTGTTCTCAGCAAACATTGGATATAATGCTACATCCCCATTTTCATGAAAAGATATCCAGTTGTTCGGAAAAATACTATCTGGCGTATCTGGATCTTGCGTATCGTTAACTACGGTAACATCTATACCTGCAGCAACCAATTTGGCTACAAAATCATCAAATTCTTGCTGTGCTTTGGCATTTACTGTTGCTGGTAATAAGCCATCTAGCACTTTTTGATAGTAATTATTCACAGCCGTTTGCTCGTTCATTCTAAATGCTACGGGCCTAATCATCAAGATGGAATTGGTAGTTTGTTTCATGTATTTTTAGTTTAAAGTTGAGTTGTTTAAAGTTGAATATTACATTCTGTTACACTTTAAACTTCTAAACAAATAATTATTCTCTAATTAAAGGTAAGGTCGAGCATCGCAACAAGCCTTCTTGTTTTGCAATCTCGGCATAAGGAATTTCTTCTACTGTAAAGCCGTTTTCTCGAAGCCAATTGTTGAGTCTCGTAAAATTCCTTTCCGAAACCACTACATGAGTATCAATTGAAAAAACATTAGAATTCATGTGGTACATTTCTTCTCGGGTTAAATGAAAAAGATTTTCTTTACCAAAAAGATCTACAAGAAACATATAATCGGCTTCTTCTCTAAACCCGTTTTTGTAGATAATTCCTTTATTATTTCCCAAAGGTTGAAAACAACAATCCAAATGTAAGGCATTGTCTCGAGCTTCAATTTTTGATTTTACCAAATCGAATTCTTTGACAATCTTATTTGGAAATAAATCTCTAATATACTGAACTCCTTGCGCATTTGTTCTTGCCGTAATGTAATCTTTATAATCACTTCCTTTATAAGTTCCAATAAAAATATAATCGTTCCACAACATAACATCACCGCCTTCTATATGCACTTCTTCTGGTGGTCGTACAACATTTTCTGGTTTTATTTGATCAATTACATATTGAATTGCATCGAGCTCTCGCTCCCTGTCTGGCAAAATATTAGACTTGACAAAAGTGTTTTCGATCACAAAACCAATATCTCTAGTAAAAATTTGGTTGTAATTCTCAATCATTTCAGGTCGATACACCTGTACGTCATACTTTTCCAGCACCTGCTTGAAAGCATCCATTTCCTGTACCATATCCTGCTCAAGTGGATAGGTACCGGCTAGAATATGCTCTAGTGATTTTGGATCATAAGCTTCTTCTGCTGTGGGAGTCGGTCCATTGTGAAGTGCTGATCCCAGTACTACAGCACGGAGTCTTGCTGTTTCATTTTTAACATTAATTGGTAACATGTGTGTTTTCCCTTTTTAGCAAATATAAAAAAAAGCTTCACTAAATAGTGAAGCTTTTAAAGTGTTTTTATCTTTTATCTGCGGTAACAAAATCACGTAATGGATGACCTGTATACACTTGTCTTGGCCTACCAATAGGTTCTTTATTTTCACGCATTTCTTTCCATTGTGCAATCCATCCTGGCAAACGTCCTATGGCAAACATTACCGTGAACATATCCGTAGGAATACCTAAAGCTCTGTAAATTATTCCAGAATAAAAATCTACGTTAGGGTATAAATTTCTAGATTTGAAATACTCGTCTTCTAGCGCTGCCTCTTCTAGTTTTTTAGCAATAGCAAGAATTGGATCTTCAACTCCTAAAGTTGCTAAAACTTCATTGGCTGCTTTTTTAATAATTTTAGCTCTTGGATCAAAGTTTTTGTAGACTCTGTGACCAAATCCCATCAAACGGAATGGATCATTTTTGTCTTTGGCTTTAGCCATATACTTATCTGCATCACCACCTGTTGCATGAATTTCTTCTAGCATTTCAAGTACTGCTTGATTAGCACCACCATGTAACGGACCCCATAATGCTGACACTCCAGCTGAGATAGAAGCAAATAATCCTGCGTGAGAAGAACCTACCATTCTTACCGTAGATGTAGAACAATTTTGCTCATGATCTCCGTGAAGAATAAATAATTTATCTAACGCATCAATAACAATTGGATTTGCTTTGTAAGGCTCTGTAGGTAATTCAAACATCAAATGCATGAAATTCTCAACATATCCTTTCGTATTATCATAATAATTCAAAGGATAGCCCATACTTTTTCTATACGTCCAAGTTGCAATCACAAGGAATTTACCCATGGTTTTACAAACCGCTTCGTACATTTCTTTTTCATTATCAACATTTACCGATTTAGGGTTAAATGCTGTCAAAGCACTAGTTAAAGCAGATAAAACGCCCATTGGGTGAGCTGTTTTTGGAAAACCGTCGATGATGTTTTTCATCTCTTCATTTACCAAGGTATATTTTCTAATATCCGTTTCAAACTGCGCCAACTGTTCTTTACTTGGTAATTCTCCAAAAATTAAAAGATATGATACCTCAAGAAAATCAGCTTTATCTGCAAGATCTTCAATAGCATATCCTCTATAACGAAGAATTCCTAATTCTCCATCAAGAAAAGTAATATCACTTTTACAAGATCCTGAATTTTTGTATCCTGGATCAATAGTAATGATACCAGATAAATCACGTAATTTGTTAATATCAATGGCAACTTCATTCTCACTACCTACTACAACAGGAAGTTCAAACTTTTTTCCATCAATCTCTAATGTGGCTATTTTTGACATAATATAATTGGAAATAAACTTTTAAAATAATAATTTCCCAAATCTATGAAAATTAACACTAATTAAAAAGAGAATACCGGAATGAAATTGTTAAATATTATACAAAAAGCCACTCACAAAAAGTGAATGGCTTTCTATCATTTAGCAAAAAAGCTATTATTTTATTTTAAAAGCATTCTTTCCAGGAAAATAGGCAGATGTACCCAATTCTTCTTCAATGCGTAACAATTGGTTGTATTTTGCCATACGATCAGATCTAGATGCCGATCCTGTTTTAATTTGTCCACAGTTTAATGCTACAGCTAAGTCAGCAATAGTATTATCCTCTGTCTCTCCAGAACGGTGTGACATTACCGAGGTATACCCTGCATTCTTGGCCATATTTACAGCAGCAATCGTTTCTGTTAAAGTTCCAATTTGGTTTACTTTAATCAATATCGAATTAGCAATACCTTTATCAATACCTGTTGACAAACGCTCTACATTGGTTACAAACAAATCGTCACCTACCAGCTGCACTTTGTCACCAATTTTTTCGGTAAGCAATTTCCAACCGTCCCAGTCGTTTTCATCCATACCATCCTCAATAGATATAATTGGATATTTAGCAACCAATTCGGCTAAATATTCAACTTGCTCAGCAGATGTTCTTACTTTACCTGTCTCACCTTCAAACTTTGAGTAATCGTATTTTCCGTTTACATAAAATTCTGCAGCAGCACAATCTAAAGCGATCATGATTTCATCGCCAAAAGAATAACCCGCAGCTTCAACTGCTTTTTTAATGGTATCCAAAGCATCCTCTGTTCCCCCAGCAAGATTTGGTGCAAAACCACCTTCATCCCCTACAGCTGTTGAAAGACCTCTATCATGTAAAACCTTTTTTAAACTATGAAAAATCTCCGTTCCCATTTGCATGGCTTGTGAAAAAGTAGTTGCTTTCACCGGGAAAATCATAAACTCTTGAAATGCAATAGGAGCATCAGAATGTGAACCTCCATTGATAATGTTCATCATTGGTACCGGTAAAGTATTCGCAGAAACACCACCCACGTAACGATATAATGGCAATCCAAGTTCATTTGCCGCTGCTTTGGCTACAGCCAAAGAAACACCAAGAATAGCATTGGCACCCAAACTAGATTTATTAGGAGTTCCGTCTAAGTCTATCATCATTTGATCAATCTGATTTTGTTCAAATACAGATACACCAACAAGTTCTTCAGCAATTACAGTATTTACATTGTTCACTGCATTCATAACTCCTTTTCCAAGATACGCCTTACCACCATCTCGTAACTCAACAGCTTCATGCTCTCCGGTTGAAGCTCCTGATGGAACTGCAGCTCTACCCAATACACCATTATCTGTAATTACATCTACCTCAATAGTAGGGTTCCCTCTTGAATCAAAAATTTGTCTCGCGTGAATTTTTATAATAATACTCATAAACTGAATTTTTTAAATTTTACATTACAAATATATTCTAAGTTTTGGAATGATTTTATGAAAATACTGAATGTTATTAACGAAAACGTTATAATTTGATTTCCAAAGAATCAATTTAATAACTAGAATAGCATAACAAGTCAAATTCTTGTATTTATAGTCTCTAACTGAATGTACGAAACAAGAAACGGGTTTGACTTTTTAAATGTCAAACCCGTTTCTTATTTATCAGCAAAAATTGAATCTATCTTTTTAAGTTATCAACAAATTGATCAAATAAGTAAGAAGAATCATGAGGCCCCGGACTAGCCTCAGGATGGTATTGAACTGAAAAACAATTCTTGTTTTTCATACGCATACCTGCAACCGTTCCGTCGTTAAGGTGTACATGTGTGATTTCCACCGCATCATTTGAGTCAAGATCTTCTTTACTAACTGCAAAACCATGATTTTGCGAAGTAATTTCACCTTTTCCAGTAATTAAGTTTTTAACAGGATGATTGATCCCTCTATGCCCATTAAACATTTTATAGGTCGAAATACCATTCGCCAAACCAATAATTTGGTGCCCTAAACATATACCGAATAAAGGAGCGTTAGCGTCTAAAATATCTTTAGCAACCTGAATAGCACCTGCTAATGGTTCCGGATCTCCAGGCCCATTAGAAAGGAAATAACCGTCAGGATTGAAAGACTTTAAATCCTCAAAAGTGGCATCATATGGAAAGACTTTGATATAGCAATCTCTTTTAGCAAAATTGCGTAGAATATTTTTCTTAATACCTAAATCTAAAGCAGCAATTTTATATTTTGAATTTTCGTCTCCATAAAAATAAGGAACAGTCGTAGAAACTTTAGAAGCCAATTCTAATCCTTTCATATCAGGAACATTAGCCAAAGCTACTTTTAAATCTTCAAGCGGTGTTCCATCTGTACAAATCACAGCATTCATAGCTCCATTATCTCTGATATAGTTAACTAAAGCTCTCGTATCTACATCCGAAATACAAATCAAATTTTGCTTCTTAAAATAATCTTCCAAACTTTCTGAAGCATCTGATCGAGAATAATTGAAACTGAAATTCTTGCAAATCAAACCAGATATTTTGATAGATTCTGATTCTACTTCATTTTCATTTACACCATAATTACCAATGTGAGCATTGGTAGTAACCATTAACTGTCCAAAATATGATGGATCAGTAAAAATCTCTTGATATCCAGTCATACCCGTATTAAAGCAAACTTCTCCAAAAGTAGTTCCGCTAATCCCGATTGATTTCCCATGAAAAATAGTTCCATCACTTAGTAAAAGGATTGCAGATTGTCGTGTTGTGTATTTCATTAGTATAGTGTTTGTGTAATATACTAACCTAAGTTAGCATGTATTGATAATAAATACTTCATGAAGAAGTACAACTATTCACCCCTTTATAACATCAATTATAAAATTATAAAAAGGATAAAAAAAAAGGATAAACTATAAATAGCTTATCCTTGATTTTATTGAATCATTATTTTCATAATTACTCAGCAGTCTCAGTAGTAGAATCCGTTTCAGCAACAGGAGCTTCAGTAGCTTCATCAGCTTTTTTAGCTTTTCCACCACGACGGCTTTTAGCTTTTTTCACTTCTTTTTTACCACCATTATAAAGTTCATTAAAATCAACAAGCTCGATCATTGCCATATCAGCATTATCTCCCAAACGATTTCCAACTTTAATGATACGTGTGTATCCACCTGGACGGTCTCCTACCTTAGCAGCTACATCTCTGAATAAATCAGTTACAGCATATTTACTACGTAAGTAAGCAAAAACAATACGACGATTGTGAGTCGTATCCGCTTTAGATTTTGTTATTAATGGCTCAACAAATTGTTTAAGCGCTTTTGCTTTAGCAACAGTAGTATTAATACGTTTGTGCTCAATAAGAGAACAAGCCATATTAGCTAACATAGATTTTCTATGAGCTGTCTGTCTGCTTAAGTGATTGAATTTTTTTCCGTGTCTCATGACGTGTTTTTTTTAAACCTTCATCTTGCTACAATCCTCTTTGGAGAGCAAAATACGAAGTGGTTTATTCTTTATCTAATTTGTATTTTGCTAAATCCATACCGAAGTTTAAATTTTTAACTGCAACAAGTTCATCAAGTTCAGTTAAAGATTTTTTACCAAAATTTCGGAATTTCATTAAATCATTTTTATTGAAAGATACTAAATCACCAAGTGTATCAACTTCAGCCGCTTTCAAGCAATTTAATGCTCTAACAGAAAGATCCATATCAACAAGCTTAGTTTTAAGCAACTGTCTCATGTGTAATGACTCTTCATCATAAGATTCTGTTTGTGCAATTTCGTCAGCCTCGAGTGTAATTCTTTCATCAGAAAACAACATAAAGTGATGAATCAAAACTTTAGCTGCTTCAGTAAGCGCATCTTTAGGATTAATAGAACCATCAGTTTTAATTTCAAAAACTAATTTTTCGTAATCTGTTTTTTGCTCTACACGGAAGTTTTCAATAGCATACTTTACATTTTTAACAGGCGTAAAAATAGAGTCTGTAAAAATAGTTCCTATTGCAGCATTCTGCTTCTTGTTTTCTTCAGCTGGAACATAACCTCTACCTTTTTCAATAGTTAAATCGAAATTAAGTTTGATTTTGCTATCTAAATTACAAATTACAAGATCTGGATTTAGAACTTGAAAACCTGAAATAAATTTTTGAAAATCACCAGCAGTTAACTGATCTTTACCTGAAACAGAAATAGTAACTGATTCATTATCTATATCTTCTATTTGACGTTTGAAACGTACTTGCTTAAGATTAAGTATAATTTCGGTAACGTCTTCAACAACTCCTGAAATAGTAGAAAACTCATGATCTACACCTTCAATGCGAACAGATGTAATTGCATAACCTTCTAATGCAGAAAGCAAAACTCTTCTAAGTGCATTACCAACGGTCAATCCATATCCTGGTTCTAAAGGTCTAAATTCAAATTTACCTTCAAAATCGGTTGAATCGATCATGATAACTTTATCGGGCTTCTGAAAATTAAATATTGCCATAAATTTCGACTAAGTCAATTATTATTTGTTGTACAACTCTACGATTAATTGTTCTTTAATGTTTTCTGGAATTTGAAGTCTTGCAGGAACAGATACAAAAGTACCTTCTTTAAGATCGCTATTCCATGTAATCCATTCATAAACATGACTTGAATTAGATAAAGAACGTTCGATAGCCTCTAATGATTTAGATTTTTCACGAACAGCAACTTTATCACCAGGCTTAAGGTGGTAAGAAGGAATATTTACAACTTCACCATTAACGGTAACGTGTCTGTGAGAAACTATTTGACGAGCACCTCTTCTAGAAGGAGCAATACCCATTCTAAAAACAACGTTATCTAATCTTGCTTCACATAATTGTAATAAAACTTCACCAGTAACACCTTTAGTAGCTGATGCTTTTTCGAATAAGTTTCTGAATTGTTTTTCTAAAATTCCATAAGAATATTTAGCTTTTTGCTTTTCCATTAACTGAACAGCATACTCAGACTTTTTTCCTCTTTTTTTAGCCATCCCGTGTTGTCCAGGAGGGTAATTTCTTTTTTCGAATGCTTTATCATCACCGAAAATTGCTTCGCCAAATTTACGAGCTATTCTTGTACTAGGACCAGTATATCTTGCCATTTTAAATTGTTTAAGATTGAGATTATGAATTCAGGTCAAATCCTTCGATAATCGAAATTCAATCTAGGTTATACTATAAATATTATTTTTGAGTATTATACTCTACGTCTTTTAGGAGGACGACATCCATTGTGAGGCATTGGAGTAACGTCAATAATTTCAGTAACTTCAATACCACCATTGTGTAAAGAACGAATTGCAGACTCACGTCCGTTTCCTGGTCCTTTTACATAAACTTTAACTTTTTTAAGTCCAGCTTCAAGAGCTACTTTACTACAATCTTCTGCCGCCATTTGAGCTGCGTACGGAGTGTTCTTTTTAGAACCTCTGAAACCCATTTTACCAGCTGAAGACCATGAAATAACTTCACCTTTTTTATTAGTCAAAGAAATGATAATGTTATTGAAGGTAGCAGAAATATGAGCTTCACCCGTTGATTCAACGATAACTTTACGTTTTTTTGCTGTTGCTTTAGCCATATTACTTATTATTTAGTTGCTTTTTTCTTGTTAGCAACAGTTTTTCTTTTACCTTTTCTTGTTCTAGAGTTGTTCTTAGTTCTTTGTCCTCTTAAAGGAAGACCAGTTCTATGACGAATACCTCTGTAACATCCAATATCCATTAAACGTTTGATGTTTAAAGAAACTTCTGAACGCAATTCACCTTCAATTTTGAAAGTAGATACCGCGTCACGAATTGCTCCGATCTCTTCATCATTCCAATCTTGAACTTTTTTGTCTTGGCTAACTTGAGCTTTTTCTAAAATCTCAACAGCTCTACTTCTACCTAATCCGAAGATATAGGTTAGTGCAATAACACCTCTCTTATTTTTTGGGATATCTACCCCTGCTATTCTTGCCATAATTATCCTTGTCTTTGTTTAAATCTAGGATTCTTTTTGTTTATTACGTACAATCTCCCTTTTCTTCGCACAATTTTGCACTCGGGACTTCTCTTTTTTACTGAAGCTCTAACTTTCATTTTTGAATATCCTTTAATATCTATAAGTAATTCTCGCTTTTGACAAATCGTAAGGACTCATTTCTAGTTTCACCTTATCACCAGGTAATAATTTAATGTAATGCATACGCATTTTACCAGAAATATGTGCAATTACAATATGTCCATTCTCTAACTCTACACGGAACATTGCATTTGATAATGCTTCAATGATTGAACCGTCTTGTTCTATTGCTGATTGTTTTGCCATAAATTAAGCTACTGCTTTTCTATTTTTACCACTTTTCATTAATCCATCATAATGCTTATTCAACAAGTATGAATTGATTTGCTGTACAGTGTCAATGGCTACTCCAACCATAATAATTAATGAAGTACCTCCAAAAAACATTGCCCAAGATTGTTGAACATCCATTACGCTTACAATTATCGCAGGGAACACAGCGATCAAAGCAAGAAATATTGACCCAGGGAATGTGATTAAAGACATCACTTTATCAAGATAGTCAGAAGTCTCAACACCAGGTTTAACACCAGGAATAAAACCACCACTTCTCTTTAAATCATCAGACATTTTGTTTGTTGGAACCGTAATGGCTGTATAGAAAAATGTAAATACAATAATTAAAGTTGCAAATACAAAATTATACCAAAAACCAAACATGTTACTAAATGCACCCACTATTGACTGTGAAGTATCTGAATCAGATAAACCAGCTAAAGCAGCAGGAATAAACATAATTGCTTGCGCAAAAATAATTGGCATCACTCCAGAAGCATTAAGCTTCAAAGGTATCCACTGTCTATTACCATTCATCATGTCTTGTTCAAAATCACCTGATGTAGTACGTCTTGCGTATTGTACAGGTATCCTACGAACAGCCATAACTAATAGTACACAACTAATAATTACCAATAACCAAATAATAATTTCGATTACCAATAACATTGGCCCTCCATTGTTATTTGAAACTCTTGAAGTGAACTCTTGCATAAACGCCTGAGGCAATCTAGCAAGTATCCCTACCATGATCAATAAAGAAATACCATTACCAATTCCTTTGTCAGTAATCTTTTCACCAAGCCACATTGCAAAAATGGTACCTGTAACAAGAATTACAACAGAAGAGAATAAAAACTCAAAAGAATTAAAACCTAATAAAAAAGCATTACCAGGAAGAGTTCTATATAAGTTATAGATGTAGGTAGGACCTTGAACTAAAGTAATTCCAATTGTCAACCAACGTGTAATTTGATTTATTTTTTTTCTACCACTCTCTCCATCACTTTGTAGTTTTTGCAAATAAGGAATAGCAATTCCCATCAGCTGAACCACAATAGATGCAGAAATGTATGGCATAATCCCAAGTGCAAAAACTGAAGCTTGAGAAAATGCACCACCAGTAAACATGTCAAGAATTGAACCAATTCCTTCTTTGGTTTGTCCGGCTAAATTAGCCAATTGAGTTGCATCAATACCCGGTAAGGTCACTTGAGCACCAAAACGATAAACTAAAAGAAGACCGAAAGTAATTAGAATTCTATTTTTTAGTTCTTCAATTTTCCAAACATTACCTATTGATTCAATAAATTTCTTCATATTAACAGAAAATTACATTACTATAGCTTCTCCACCAGCAGCTTCAATAGCAGCTTTTGCAGTAGCAGTAAATTTGTGAGCGGTTACTTTTAATTTTGCTTTCAATTCACCTCTACCTAAAATCTTAACGATCTCATTTTTGGTAGCCAAACGGTTAGCAACATAAACTGACATATCAACGGTATCTTGAACAATTCCATTTTCAACTAAAAGTTGAAGAGTATCAAGATTAACACCCTCGTAATCTTTACGATTAATGTTTGTAAAACCAAACTTAGGTACACGTCTTTGAAGTGGCATTTGCCCTCCTTCAAAACCAATCTTTTTAGAATAACCAGAACGAGATTTTGCTCCTTTATGTCCTCTAGCAGAGGTACCACCTTTTCCAGAACCTTCTCCTCTACCTAATCTTTTGTTTTGATTGTGCGTAGAACCTTCAGCAGGTTGTAAGTTACTTAAATTCATAACAGTATTTGTTATTTAGCTTCTTCAACAGAAACTAAGTGTTTAACTTTATTTATCATACCAAGGATTGTAGGATTTGAATCATGCGCTACAACTTGTCCCATTTTACGTAGACCTAAAGCTTCTAATCCTCTTTTTTGTGAAAGTGGACAGTTGATTTTGCTTCTAACTTGTTTTACTAATAATTTAGCCATAATTTCCTTGTATTAACCTTTAAAAACTTTCTCTAAAGAAACACCTCTTTGTTTTGCAACAGTGTAAGCACTTCTCATTTGTAATAAAGCATCAAAAGTTGCTTTTACCACGTTGTGTGGATTTGAAGATCCTTGTGATTTTGAAAGTACATCATGTATACCAACTGATTCTAAAACTGAACGAACAGCTCCACCAGCAATAACTCCAGTACCATGAGATGCAGGAATTAAAAATACGCGTGCACCACCAAATTTACCTTTTTGTTCGTGAGGTACAGATTGACCATTTAAAGGGATCTTTACTAGATTTTTCTTAGCATCTTCTACTGCTTTAGCAATAGCCTCAGAAACATCTTTAGATTTACCTAAACCGTGACCAACAACACCGTTTTCATCACCTACAACTACAATAGCAGAAAAACCAAAAGCTCTACCACCCTTTGTAACTTTAGTAACACGATTTACACTCACCAAACGATCTTTTAATTCAAGACCACTAGGTTTTACCAACTCTACATTTTTGTATTTACTATTAGACATACTATATTAGAATTTAAGTCCAGCCGCTCTCGCGCCTTCTGCTAATGATTTAATACGCCCGTGATATAAGTAACCTCCTCTATCAAAAGTTACAACTTCTATCCCAGCTTTTAAAGCTTTTTCAGCAACTAATTTCCCAACTGCTGTAGCAACTTCAATATTCGTACCCTTACCTATTTCTTTTTCTCTTGAAGAAGCTGCTAGCAAAGTAACTCCGTTTACATCATCAATTAATTGAGCGTAAATTTCTTTGTTACTTCTAAAAACAGATAGTCTTGGATTAGTAGCAGTACCACTAATTGTCTTTCTAATTCTGAATCTAATTCTTTGTCTTCTTTCAGGTTTTGTTAATGACATAATCTTAATTTTTAAGCTGATTTACCTGCTTTTCTTCTTAATACTTCACCCACGAATTTAACTCCTTTTCCTTTGTATGGCTCTGGCTTACGGAAACCTCTAATTTTCGCAGCTACTTGTCCTAAAAGTTGTTTATCAAATGATGTTAACTTTACAATTGGGTTTTTACCTTTCTCAGATATAGTTTCTAAAGTAACTTCAGGAGCAATCTCTAAAATAATATTGTGTGAAAAACCAAGAGCTAAATCTAATTTTTGTCCTTGATTTGAAGCTCTATAACCAACTCCAACCAATTCTAATGATTTAGTAAAACCATCTGTAACACCAACTATCATGTTGTTGATAAGTGAACGATACAAACCATGTTTTGCTCTTTGATCCTTATGATCAGATGACCTGTCAACTTGAACTTGACCATCTTCAACTGTTACAGTAACGTCCGAAAACTCCTGAGTTAGTTGACCGTTTTTTCCCTTTACTGTAATAATTCCATTTGCTACTTCAACAGTAACACCTGCAGGAACTATTATAGGATTTTTAC
Source organism: Flavobacterium sp. FPG59 (assembly GCF_002150205.1). Classification (NCBI taxonomy): domain Bacteria; kingdom Pseudomonadati; phylum Bacteroidota; class Flavobacteriia; order Flavobacteriales; family Flavobacteriaceae; genus Flavobacterium; species Flavobacterium sp. FPG59. Next base: position 28,214 of record NZ_MTCA01000004.1, read on the forward strand.
CTATTCTTGACATCTTATTATAGTCTTTAAATTAGTATACGTAACAAATTACTTCACCACCTACATTCAATTGCTTTGCTTGTTTACCAGTCATCAAACCTTTTGAAGTAGAAACAATAGCAATACCTAAACCATTTAAGATTCTTGGTATATTAGCAGAACTTGAATATTTACGTAAACCTGGTTTACTAATTCTCTGAATATCTTTGATCACAGACTCTTTAGTATCTTTATCATACTTCAAAGCGATTTTGATAGACCCCTGAACAGCGTTGTCTTCAAATTTGTAACTCAAAATATAACCTTGATCAAATAAGATCTTAGTTATTTCTTTTTTTAGATTAGATGCAGGAATTTCAACAACTTTGTGGTTTGCAGCCACAGCGTTACGAACTCTTGTCAAATAATCAGCAATAGGATCTGTATACATGTGTATTAATTTGCGGTCTTGGTTTTCAACAAACAATTTATTGAACCTTAAACCAATTTATAAATATTAAAGATACAGACTAAACAAATGTTAAGTCTGTATCTGAAAGCAAAACTATGCTATTACCAAGATGCTTTTTTTACACCAGGAATTAATCCGTTATTTGCCATTTCACGAAATGTAACACGTGAAATACCAAATTGACGCATATAGCCTCTTGGTCTTCCAGTTAATTTACAACGATTGTGTAAACGAACAGGTGAAGCATTTTTTGGTAACTTTTGCAAACCTACGAAATCTCCAGCTTCTAACAAAGCTTTTCTTTTCTCTGCATACTTTGCAACCGTTTTTTCTCTCTTAACCTCACGGGCTTTCATTGATTCTTTAGCCATGTCTTAGTTCTTTTTAAAAGGTAAACCTAATTCTGTTAATAACGACTTAGCTTCTTTGTCAGTCTTTGCGGTAGTTACGAAGGTAATATCCATACCAGAGATTTTATTAACTTTGTCAATATCAATTTCTGGAAAAATAATTTGTTCTAAAACACCAAGGTTATAATTTCCTCTACCATCAAAACCTGTAGCTTTAATTCCGCTGAAATCTCTTACGCGAGGTAACGCAGAAGTAATAAGTCTATCAAGAAACTCATACATTCTTTCTCCACGCAAAGTAACTTTAGCACCAATTGGCATTCCTTTTCTCAATTTAAAAGACGCAACGTCTTTCTTAGAGATAGTTGAAACTGCTTTCTGTCCAGTGATCTTAGTTAACTCATCAACTGCATAGTCAATAAGTTTTTTATCAGATACAGCTGCACCAACTCCTTTACTTAAAACGATTTTGTCCAATTTAGGAACTTGCATTACGTTTACGTATCCGAATTCCTCTTTAAGAGCAGCAATTACTCTGCTCTTATATTCTTCTTTTAGTCTAGGTATATACGCCATTACTATAGTACTTGATTAGATTTTTTTGAAAATCTTACTTTCTTATCTCCTTCTACTCTAACCCCTACTCTTGTTGTTTCCTTAGTTTTAGGATCAATTAAAGAGATGTTAGATATTTGTATTGGAGCTTCTTTCTTTACAATACCACCTTGAGGGCTTTTTGCACTTGGTTTCGTATGCTTAGAAACCATATTAACACCTTCAACAATTGCTTTGTTCTTTTCACGATCAACACTTAATACTTTACCTTCAGCACCTTTATGGTCTCCAGCAATTACTCTAACGATGTCACCTGATTTTATTTTTAGCTTTATCATCTTAAAACGAATTAAAGCACTTCTGGTGCTAATGATACAATTTTCATGAATTGTTTTTCACGAAGTTCTCTTGCTACCGGACCAAAAACACGAGTTCCTCTCATTTCACCAGCAGCATTCAATAATACGCAAGCGTTATCATCAAATCTAATGTATGAACCATCGGCTCTTCTTACTTCTTTTTTGGTACGTACAACAACTGCAGTTGAAACAGCTCCTTTTTTAACGCTTCCGTTTGGAGCAGTATCTTTGATAGAAACTACAATCTTGTCACCAACAGAGGCATACCTTCTTTTGGTACCTCCTAAAACACGGATAGTTAAAACTTCCTTTGCTCCAGTGTTATCTGCTACTTTTAGTCTTGATTCTTGTTGTACCATAATTATTTAGCTCTTTCTAAGATTTCAACTAACCTCCAACATTTTGTTTTACTTAAAGGACGAGTCTCGCTAATCCTTACAGTATCTCCAACGTTACAGTCGTTCATTTCGTCGTGTGCGTGATACTTTTTAGTTTTCAACACGAACTTACCGTATAATGGGTGTTTTACTTTACGAACTTCAGCAACAACAATAGATTTATCCATTTTGTCTGAAGTTACAACACCAATTCTCTCTTTTCTTAAATTTCTTTTTTCTTCCATCTTTCAGCAGACTACAGTTATTGTCTTTTAGTAAGTTCAGTAGCTAATCTTGCAACAGTTCTTCTCACACCTCTAATTTGAAGTGGATTCTCAATTGGTGAAATAGCGTGAGCCATTTTAAGATCAGCATATGTTTTCTTAGTCTGGCTAAGTTTCTCTTGCAACTCTGCTGCAGAAAGATTTTTTATTTCTGATTGTTTCATAATATAGTATAAATTATGCTTCGAAATCTCTTGCAACAACAAATTTAGTTTTTACTGGAAGCTTTTGTGCTGCTAGACGTAACGCCTCTTTAGCAACTGACAAAGGTACTCCTCCAACTTCAAACATAATTCTTCCGGGTTTAACAACGGCTGCCCAGTATTCAACTGCACCTTTACCTTTACCCATACGTACCTCAAGAGGTTTCTTTGTGATTGGTTTGTCTGGAAATATTTTGATCCATAATTGTCCCTCTCTTTTCATGAAACGAGTGGCAGCAATACGAGCTGCTTCTATTTGACGAGAAGTTAAAAACATTCCATCTTCATGTACAGATTTAATACCAAACATTCCATTAGAAAGTTCATGCCCTCTTTGAGAGTTCCCTTTCATTTTACCTTTCTGTACCTTACGGTATTTTGTTCTTTTAGGCTGTAACATTTTTCTTTACTTTAAAAATTACTTTCGTTTACGAGCGTCTGGTTTTCCACCTTTGTTAAAAGGTTTTCTATCTCCTCTTGGAGAATCACCACCTTTACCTCCAGCACCAGATTGTTTTTTGTCCATTCCGGCTAGTGGAGAAAGATCTCTCTTTCCATAAACTTCGCCTTTCATGATCCATACTTTGATACCCATTCTACCATAAGTAGTATGAGCTTCAGCCAAAGCATAATCAATATCAGCTCTGAAAGTTGATAGAGGAATTCTACCTTCTTTGAAACCCTCTGAACGAGCCATCTCAGCACCATTCAAACGACCAGAAATCAAAACTTTGATACCTTCTGCGTTCATACGCATAGAAGCAGCAATAGCCATTTTGATTGCACGTCTGTAAGAAATTCTGCTTTCGATTTGACGACAGATGCTTGTAGCAACTAGATACGCGTCAAGTTCAGGTCTTTTAATTTCAAAGATGTTAATTTGAACCTCTTTGTCAGTAATTTTCTTAAGTTCTTCTTTCAACTTGTCTACCTCTTGTCCACCTTTACCGATAATAATACCAGGTCTAGCAGTAGTGATAGTAACGGTTACAAGTTTTAAAGTTCTCTCGATTATTACTTTAGATACACTAGCTTTTGATAAACGAGCATGGATATACTTTCTGATTTTGTGATCTTCGGCAAGTTTATCACCGTAATCATTTCCACCATACCAGTTTGAGTCCCATCCTCTGATGATACCAAGTCTGTTTCCAATTGGATTTGTCTTTTGTCCCATGCTGCTTAAGAATTGCTTTGTGTGTTATTGATAGCCCCTAACACGATTGTAACGTGATTAGAACGTTTTCTTATTCTATGTGCTCTTCCTTGTGGAGCTGGACGAAGTCTTTTCAACATCATTCCACCATCTACACGGATTTCCTTAACAAATAAACCAGCTTCTTCCATATTAGCTTCAGGGTTTTTCGCTTGCCAGTTAGCAATTACAGATAAAACCAATTTTTCTAATTTTCTTGAAGCTTCTTTAGAACTAAATCTTAGTATGTTAAGTGCTCTTTCTACCTTCTGACCTCTTACTAGATCTGCTACTAAGCGCATTTTTCTAGGTGAAGTAGGGCAGTTATTTAACTTTGCGAAGGCCAAAGACTTATTTGCCTCTTTTCTTGCATCTGCTGTTTCTCTTTTACGAACTCCCATTGCTTCTTATTTTTTACCTTTATTTTTTGCTCCAGCATGACCTCTAAAAGATCTAGTTGGTGAAAATTCTCCTAATTTGTGACCTACCATGTTTTCAGTTACATAAACCGGTACAAATTGACGACCGTTGTGAACTGCGATAGTTTGTCCAACAAAATCTGGAGTAATCATAGAAGCTCTAGACCAAGTCTTAACCACTCCTTTATTTCCACCTGCAATATTTTCTTGAACTTTCTTGTCTAATTTATAATGAACAAAAGGTCCTTTTTTTAATGAACGTGCCATATCTTATTATTTCTTTCTACGTTCTACGATATACTTGTTACTCGGGTTTTTCTTAGAACGTGTTCTATAACCTTTTGCTGGTATTCCATTTCTTGAACGTGGATGTCCACCAGAAGAACGTCCTTCACCACCTCCCATTGGGTGATCTACAGGGTTCATTGCTACAGGTCTTGTTCTAGGTCTTCTACCTAACCATCTAGTTCTACCAGCTTTACCAGAAACAACTAATTGATGATCAGAATTAGATACAGCTCCAATTGTTGCGGAACAAGTTAACAAGATCAATCTTGTTTCACCTGAAGGCATTTTAATTGTAGCGTATTTACCATCTCTTGCCATTAATTGAGCAAAAGTTCCAGCAGAACGTGCAATAACAGCACCTTGACCTGGTCTCAATTCAATACAAGAAATTACAGTTCCTAGTGGAACTCTACTTAAAGGTAAAGTATTACCAATCTCAGGTTGAGATTCTGGACCGGAAACAAGTTTCTGACCAACTTTCAAACCGTTTTGAGCGATAACATAAGTTTTCTCACCATCAGCATAAGCTAATAAAGCGATAAATGCAGTTCTGTTTGGATCATATTCGATTGATTTAACCGTAGCTGGAATTCCTTCTTTAGTACGTTTAAAATCAATAATACGATATCTCTGCTTGTGACCACCACCCGTATAACGCATGGTCATCTTTCCTTGACTATTTCTACCACCAGAGTTTTTTATCGGCGCTATCAAAGAGCGTTCCGGCTTATCAGTTGTAATGGCGTCATAACCATTCACAACTCTAAATCGCTGACCTGGGGTAATAGGTTTTAATTTTCTTACTGACATTTTATCTTAGATATTGTTGTAAAAATCAATTGTTTCTCCTTCTTGTACTTGAACAATCGCTTTTTTAATTGCATTTGTCTTTCCACTGATTAAACCACTTTTAGTGTATTTAGTAGTTCTATCTGGTCTCACATTCATTGTGTTAACACTAACAATAGTTACACCATAAGCAACCTCTACAGCTTTCTTAATTTGTACTTTGTTTGCTTTTCTGTCAACAACGAATCCGAAGCGGTTTAAAACTTCACTTTCTTTGGTTACTTTTTCCGTTACTATAGGCTTAATAATGATGCTCATATCCTATTATTTACTTAAATTTTCTTCAATTACCTCCAAAGAACTCTCTAAAAGCACTAAATTATTAGCGTTTAATATAGCGTAAGTGCTTAATTCTAAGCTACTTACGACGCTAGAGCTTTTTAAATTACGTGACGACAAATATACATTTTTATTTGAATCACCCAATACAAAAAGGGATTTTTTATTCTCTAACTCTAAAGCTTTCAAAACGTTGATGAAATTTTTAGTGTTTGGAGTTTCAAAATTAAAGTCTTCAAGAACGATAATGTTTGACTCTTTAGCTTTGATAGAAAAAGCAGATTTTCTTGCTAAACGCTTTAAGTTTTTATTCAATTTGAAAGAATAACTTCTTGGTCTTGGACCAAAAACAGTTCCTCCGCCTTTAAATAAAGGGTTTTTAGCACTACCAGCACGGGCTGTACCTGTACCTTTTTGCTTTTTTATCTTACGAGTACTTCCCGCAACTTCAGCTCTTTCTTTAGCTTTGTGCGTTCCTTGTCTTTGATTAGCAAGATATTGCTTTACATCAAGATATACTGCGTGATTGTTTGGCTCTATACCAAATACTGAATCAGAAAGTTGCACTTTTCTTCCAGTATCTTTTCCGTTGAAATCTAATACTTTTGCTTCCATTACTTCTGAATGATTACATAAGAGTTGTTATAACCAGGAACACATCCTTTAATAACAAGTAGGTTCTTTTCAGCCACTACTTTTAAAACTCTAAGGTTTTGAACTTTTACATTGTCTCCTCCCATACGTCCAGCCATACGCATTCCTTTGAATACTCTAGATGGATAAGAAGAAGCTCCCACAGAACCTGGCGCTCTTAAGCGGTTGTGCTGACCGTGAGTTGCTTGACCAACACCACCAAAACCGTGACGTTTTACAACCCCTTGGAAACCTTTACCTTTAGATACACCTTGTACATCTACAAATTCACCTTCAGCAAAAATAGAAACATCAATAAGATCTCCTAATTTTTGTTCAGTTGCAAAATCTTGGAATTCAACGACTTTTTTCTTAGCTACAGTTCCAGCTTTTTTAAAGTGACCTAAAGCCGCTTTTGTGGAATGTTTCTCGTTTTTGTCATCGAAACCTAGTTGCAACGCTTCATACCCGTCAACACCTTTGGTTCTGACTTGGGTAACAACACATGGACCCGCTTCGATTACCGTACAAGGAATATTCTTCCCGTTTTCGTCGAAAATACTAGTCATGCCGATTTTTCTACCAATTAACCCAGACATAAATATTAATTATTAATTACTAAAACTCCCTTCAATTTAAAAACAACAGCTGTTCTCAAACAGGGAGTGCAAAAGTATACATTAAAATCGAATATACCAAACAGTTACAAAAATTAAATAACTCATTATCAAAAAACAAACTTTTCGATATTAAATAATCAACAGATCCATCATACAACACATAATTAGATTGATGCTATATTCAAGAATTAAATACTAAAAAATATTCTCTAAAAATACCCAATATAACATGCTCGTACCTTATAAATCAAAACATTTGGCTTTATTCCAAAAAAAAAGCGGAACAAAATGTTCCGCTTTATAATAAAAATATACTTATACTTTAATTTCAACTTCTACTCCACTAGGCAATTCTAGTTTCATCAAAGCATCAATAGTTTTTGAAGAAGAAGAGTAAATATCAATTAATCTCTTGTAAGACATTACTTCAAACTGCTCTCTAGCTTTCTTGTTTACGTGCGGTGAACGCAATACTGTAAACAATTTTTTGTGAGTTGGCAACGGAATAGGACCAGTTACAACAGCACCAGTAGTTTTTACTGTTTTTACAATCTTCTCAGCAGACTTGTCTACTAACATGTGATCGTAAGATTTTAATTTTATTCTGATTTTTTGACTCATTTTCTTAAAGATTAAGCGTTTCCTTTTGCTTTTTTAATTACTGCTTCTGAAATATTAGAAGGCGTCTCTGCATAGTGAGAGAATTCCATTGTAGAAGTTGCTCTACCAGAAGATAACGTTCTTAATGTTGTAACATATCCAAACATCTCTGATAAAGGTACATCTGCCTTAATAGTTTTCGCACCATTTCTATCTCCCATGTCACTCACCTGACCTCTACGACGGTTAATATCACCAACGATATCTCCCATGTTCTCTTCTGGTGTAATAACCTCCATTTTCATGATTGGCTCTAAAATTACAGCACCAGCAGCTTTCGCTACCTCTCTATAACCCATTCTTGCTGCTAACTCAAAAGAAAGCGCATCAGAATCCACAGGGTGGAAAGATCCGTCTAATAAAGTAACCTTTAAACTATCTACTTGATATCCTGCTAAAGGACCTTGTTTCATTGCTTCACGGAAACCTTTTTCAACTGAAGGAATATATTCTTTAGGTACATTACCACCTTTAACAGCGTTAATAAATTGCAAACCTACAGGAACTTTACCATCAACTTCATCAGCTGGCTCCAATAAAAATACGATATCACCGAATTTACCACGACCTCCAGATTGTTTCTTGTACGTTTCTCTGTGTTGCGCTGATTTTGTAAACGCTTCCTTGTATTCAACTTGAGGCTCACCTTGGTTTACTTCAACTTTAAATTCACGCTTCATACGATCTACCAAGATATCTAAGTGAAGCTCACCCATACCAGAAATAATCGTTTGACCAGAAGCTTCATCAGTTCTAACAGTAAAAGTTGGATCCTCTTCAGCTAATTTAGCCAAAGCCATACCCATTTTATCTACGTCAGCCTTAGTTTTAGGCTCGATAGCAATACCAATTACTGGCGCAGGGAATTTCATTGACTCAAGAATAATTGGGTGTTTTTCATCACACAATGTATCTCCAGTTTTGATATCTTTAAATCCAACTGCCGCTCCAATATCACCTGCCTCGATATATTCGATTGGGTTTTGTTTGTTAGCGTGCATTTGGTAGATACGAGAAATTCTTTCTTTGTTTCCTGAACGAGTGTTCAGAACATAAGAACCAGCATCTAAACGTCCTGAATAAGCACGGAAGAAAGCTAAACGACCTACGAATGGGTCAGTAGCAATTTTAAATGCCAAAGCAGCGAAAGGCTCTTTAACATCTGGCTTACGCAAGATTTTTGTTTGATCTTCTTCTAAAAGTTCAGCATCATCAGGATGAATCCCTTCAATACCTTCTTTATCCATTGGAGATGGCAAGTATTTACATACTGCATCTAACATGAATTGAACTCCTTTATTTTTGAAAGATGAACCAGCAATCATAGGAATAATTGCCATATCCATTACAGCTGCTCTTAAAGCGATGTTGATTTCTTCTTCCGTGATAGAATCTGGATCTTCCATATACTTATCAAGCAAGTTTTCATCATAATCAGCAACTGCCTCAATAAGGATATCTCTGTACTCTTTTACTTCATCAACCATATCAGCAGGAATATCAACAACTTCATAAGTTGCTCCCATTCCAGCATCATCCCAAACAATAGCTTGGTTTCTTACTAAATCTACAACACCTTTAAAATCATTTTCTTCACCAATTGGCAAAGTGATTGCAACTGCGTTTGATTTTAACATATCTCTTACTTGCTGACATACTGCCAAGAAGTTAGAACCTTGTCTATCCATTTTATTAACAAAACCAATACGAGGAACTCTATATTGATCAGCTAATCTCCAGTTCGTTTCTGATTGAGGCTCAACACCATCAACAGCACTAAACAAGAATACTAAACCATCAAGTACACGCAAAGAACGATTTACTTCAACTGTAAAGTCAACGTGTCCTGGAGTATCAATGATATTAAAGTGATAAGGCAAGGTCTCAGGTAAAATCTTACCTTGAGTAGTTGGAAAATTCCATTCACAAGTTGTAGCTGCAGATGTAATAGTAATACCTCTTTCTTGCTCTTGTGCCATCCAGTCCATTGTTGCAGCACCATCATGCACTTCACCAATTTTATGTGATTTTCCTGTATAGAATAATATACGCTCCGTTGTTGTTGTTTTACCAGCATCAATGTGAGCAGCAATACCTATGTTTCTTGTATATTTAAGTTCTCTAGCCATTTCTTAAGGATTAAAATCTAAAGTGAGAGAAAGCTTTGTTAGCTTCAGCCATTTTGTGAGTATCCATTCTTTTCTTAACAGCAGCTCCTTCTTCTTTAGCAGCAGCTAAACACTCTGATGCTAATCTTTGTGCCATTGACTTTTCGTTTCTTCTTCTTGAATAAAGAATTAACCATTTCATCGCCATAGAAATTTTTCTATCTGGACGAATTTGCATTGGAATTTGAAATGTAGCTCCACCCACTCTACGTGAACGAACTTCTACGTGAGGCATAACGTTTGTTAATGCATCTTTCCAAATTTCTAATGATGGTTTTTCAGCATCTTGTTTTTTAGATTCAATAATGTCAATTGCATCATAAAATACTTTAAACGCTGTAGATTTTTTTCCATCCCACATTAAGTTGTTTACAAAACGTGTTACCAGTTGGTCATTAAACCTTGGATCTGGTAAAAGTGGTCTTTTCTTTGCCGCTCTTTTTCTCATGTCTTTTTTTTAATTTTTTGTCATTAACACATAACTTAGATATAGAATTAAAAATTCTAAATCAGTTACAAGCAATTAACTTTTTAAATTACTTTTTTGCTTCCTTTGGGCGTTTAGCTCCGTACTTAGATCTTCTTTGCGTTCTTCCTGCTACTCCTGACGTATCAAGTGCACCACGAACGATGTGATATCTAACTCCTGGTAAATCTTTTACCCTTCCACCCCTAACTAATACTATCGAGTGCTCTTGTAAATTGTGTCCTTCACCTGGGATGTAAGCATTCACTTCATTACCATTTGTCAAACGTACACGCGCTACTTTACGCATTGCAGAGTTTGGTTTTTTTGGTGTTGTAGTGTAAACACGCGTACAAACCCCTCTTCTTTGAGGACAAGAATCTAAAGCAACCGATTTACTCTTCTTAGTTATCTGAGTTCTTCCTGTTCTTACTAATTGTTGAATTGTTGGCATAATTAATACTAAAAATTTCTTATTATATTAAATTCCCGCTTTTTACGGGGTTGCAAATGTAGAAAATATTTTTTACTCTACAAACGTTAAACTATTAATTTTCAATTAGATTATTTAGAACTTTGAAAATCATTACAAAGATCTCATATTTGTATCACTAAATTTGCACAATGAGCAACAAAAAAAAAAAACTTCTTTTATTTATATTTCTAATATTAGAAAGTACATGTTACGCTCAAGAGTTTCGATTACAAATAATTGGGAATTCAAATGAAGAAACCAAAATAATAGACTCCTTAAATTACCAAACCAAACATAAAAATGTAAGCTCTATAAATGATAAAGTAGAAGGCTTTCTCAAAAAAGCTTATTTTATAGGTTATATTGAAGTAAAAACATTTCAACTAAATAAAATTAACGACTCTACTTTTCAAAAAAAAATTAATTTAGGACAAAGAATTAAAAAAATCATCTTAACCATTCCAGATCTTGAAACAATAGGGTTATTAAGACTACAAAAAAATACAATTGAAATTCCTTATCCTGAAATCGAGACATTTCTAATTCAAACGATACACTTATTAGAGGATAACGGATATGTTTTTGCAAAAGCAAAACTCAAAAACATAATTCGACAGCAATCTCTTTTACTTGCAGAGTTAGATATTCAAAAAAACTCAACCCGCAAAATCAACACAATAGTCATTAAAAAGGAAGAAAAAAGTAAATTCCCAAAAGGCCATTTGACACAAATTAACCGAAAATACAAAAACAAACTATTCAATTTAAAAAGCCTTGAGCAAATCAACTCTGAATTTAATAGACTCAACTTTGTCAATCAATTAAAATACCCCGAATTTTTAGTTACTCAAGACACTACAAAGGTTTTTGTGTATCTTGAAAAGAAAAATTCGAATACATTTGATGGGTTCATTGGCTTTAGCAATAATGAAAATCGTTTTACTCTAAATGGCTACTTAGACATACAACTTGAAAATATTATAAATAAAGGAGAGCAAATACAAATATTTTGGAAAAGCGACGGCAATGATCAAAAAACATTCAAAGCGAGTTTAGCTTTACCCTATCTTTTTAATTCTCCGATAGGAATTCAAACAGACTTGCAGATTTTCAGGCAGGATAGTACTTTTCAGAATACAAAAACAACTTTAGGCTTAAATTATAGATTAAAAAACAATTCTGAAATAAAAATTGGGTACAATGCCACTCAATCCAGCGTAATTCAAAACAGTAATTCCAACATAACTGGATTTAATAACAATTTCATCACAATAGGATATGAAAATAAAGATCTCTTCATAAGAAAAAATAGTTTTACACCTCGATTTAGCTTCAATGCTTTACTGGGAGCTGGCAAAAGACTCATAGAAACAGAATCAAAACCGACCAAGCAAATTCAAATAGAGATTAAAAACATTATTCACTTAGAAATTAACACCAAAAACTCCTTTCACATTAACAATCACAACTATTATCTTAGTAGTAAGATATATGTAGAAAATGAACTGCATCGTTTTGGAGGATTTAAAAGCGTACGAGGTTTTAGAGAAAACAGCCTTTCAGCTTTTTGGTCATCTGCATTTATAACAGAATATCGTTATGCATTGACTAATAAGTTTTATGTTCACACCATTGCAGATTTAGCTTATTTCAAAACCAATACACTCAACGTAACAAGAAACAACCAACTGATAGGCGTTGGCTTAGGTTTTGGCGCACAAACAAAAAACGGATTACTACGTATTGCACTTGCAAGTGGCGCTTTAAATTCACAGAGAGTTAAAACCGAAAACGGAATCTTACATTTAAGTTACAACATCAATTTTTAACTTTAACATTTTTAAACCATTTTTGATTAGGAATGTTAAGAAAATATTAAGATGTTTGTTGAACTAATTCAAAATATTAAAAAATGAAACTAAAGTTTAATGGATTACTAGTACTACTTGTAGTATTAGTGGCGCAAATTACGTTTGCCCAAGAAAGATCTGTTTCGGGAACTGTTTCTGATAATGCAGGAATGCCTTTACCAGGTGTAAGTGTATTAGTGAAAGGAACAAAAACTGGAACGCAGAGTAATTTTGATGGAACCTACACTATCAAAGTTAGTCCGACACAAATACTAGTGTTTAGCTACATTGGTATGCAAAACCAAGAAATAGTTGCTAGTGCAACTAAAATCAACGTTAAATTAAAAGACGAATCAGTAGAACTTCAAAACGTTGTTGTTACTGCGCTAGGGATAAAAAGAGAAAAAAAATCACTAGGGTACTCATCTCAACAAGTTAGTGCAGAACAAGTATCATCTGTACCGACAGCTAACTTTGTTAATAACTTAAGTGGTAAAGTTGCAGGCTTAACAATAACAAATGGAACAAACTTTGGAGGCTCTACAAACGTTGTATTAAGAGGTTTCAAATCACTACTTGGAGACAATCAAGCTTTATTTGTAGTAGATGGAATTCCAATTTTAAATAGCAATTTAAATAGTGGTGATCAAAAAAGCGGTAGAGGTGGACTAGATTTCGGTAATGCTGCATCGGATATAAATCCGAATAATATTGCTGAAATAAATGTTTTGAAAGGAGCTGCTGCAACTGCGCTTTACGGTTCTCGTGCACAAAATGGGGCGATAATTATTACAACAAAAAAAGGTAAAGCAAACAATGACCTTGCTGTAGAATTTTCATCTGCTTACACAATGTCAACTGTTGATAAATCTACCTTTCCAGAATACCAAAAAGAGTATGGCCAAGGTTACTTTGGTCAATTTTTTTCGTCTTTTCAAGGACGACCTAGACCTAGAACTGGAGATGACGCTTCTTATGGACCGAAATATGACGGAGCTTTAGTTTTCCAATATGATGCATTTGTACCTGGTTCGGCTACATTTGGTCAAGCAACTCCATGGGTAGTTGCAGAAAACGGGCCTATAACATATTTCAACACAGGTACAACTTTGGTTAATAATGTAGCTCTTAGTGGTGGGACTGCAAAATCAACTTACAGAGTTACTTATTCAAATACTAATGGAGGGGACATTATACCAAATGCCTTATTGAGTAAAAACAACTATAATGCTGCAGCTTCATACAAATTCAATGATAAATTAAGCTCTTCATTTAATTTAACTTACGTAAATCAAAATACTAGAAATAGAAATCAAACTGGTTACAATGGGAACCAAATGGCAAATTTCAGACAATGGTGGGCTACAAATGTTGACATAAAAGAACAAAAAGCATTTTATGATTTAGGTCAGCAAAACTTTACTTGGAACCAAAAAAGTGCCAGTAATATAGCTCCAAACTATTGGGACAATCCTTACTTCCAAAGATATCAAAATTACAACAATGATACAAGACAACGTTTTGCAGCAAATGCTTCATTAACGTATGATGTATCTAAAGAATTTAGTGTTTTAGCAAGAATGGGAACTGATGGATTTACGATGAGAACCGAAGATAGAATTGCTGCTGGATCATATCCGAATATTATTGGATCAAACTCAAACGGAGCAAACTTACCAGCTCAACCATCAGGTTACGCGTTGGATGTTTATGATTTTAGTGAGCAGAATTATGATTTATTAGCTACATACAAAAAAGATTTAAACGAGGATTTAAATCTTAATGTTGTACTAGGAACAAATTACAATGTACAAAATCGTTTTCTTAACCAACAATCAACTTCAGGAGGTTTATTTATTCCAGGATTATATACAATTTCAAATTCAGTTTCTGCACCAGCATTACCAAGAATTGTAGATACCAAAAAACAAGTATTAGGAGTATTTACCCAAGCTACATTAGGATACAAAGGAACTTACTATCTAGAAGGATCTGTTAGAAGAGACCAATCATCTGCGCTTCCAGTTGAAAACAACTCTTATTGGTATTCAGCTATTTCTGGAAGTGTTGTATTTTCTAATTGGTTAAAAGATATTGAATTCATTAATTTTGGTAAATTTAGAGCTGCTTACGCACAAGTAGGATCTGATACTGATCCTAATCAACTTCAAAACACTTACGTAGCACGTAATCCATTTGAAACTCCTGTTTATTCTTACAATACAAATGCTAAGAATCCAAATTTAAAACCACAGCAATTGGACAACATTGAGTTTGGTGTTAACATGCAATTTGCTAAGAACAGATTAGGTTTTGATGTTGCTTATTTTGAAAACAAAGCATATGATCAAATTTTGCCGTTACCAGTATCAAGTGCAACAGGATCAGCATTCACAACAATAAATGCAGGTACATTAACAACAAAAGGTCTTGAAGTATCTTTAAATTTTACACCAATAAAAACAACAAACTTTGATTGGGATGTTAATATCAACTGGGCAAATCCAAATACTAAAGTTACAAAATTAGCACCTGGTATTGAAAACATTAATATAAATTCACTGCAAGGTGGTATCAGTATAAATGCTCCATTGAACCGCGATTATGGATCAATTTGGGGAACAACATATGTATTTGATGATGCTGGTCAAAAAGTAATTGGAGACAATGGAGCTTATTTAGTATCTACTACAACAGATAATCAACTTGGAACATATCAAGCAGACTGGAATGGTGGTATAAACAATAAATTCACTTATAAAAATTTATCACTTAGTTTTTTAATTGATATTAAAAAAGGTGGTAGTATTTTCTCTTTAGATCAATATTACGGATATGGAACAGGTATTTATGCTAATTCAGTTGGAACAAATGACCTTGGTAATCCAATAAGAAACACACTTGCAAACGGTGGTGGTGAAATTTTACCAGGTGTAATGGCAAATCCAGCATTCACACCTACAAATGGCCAACCTCAATACATAACAAATACTACTAGACTAGACAGATCTGAATCAAGTCAAGTTCTTGGAACAGATCCTCCAACAGCCGCATTCGTTTATGATGCAGGTTTTGTTAAATTAAGAGAAGTTGTATTATCTTACAGCTTACCATCATCGATTTTAGGGAAAACAATTAAAGGAGCTACATTTAGCATCCTAGGTAACAATCTTTGGATAATAGATAAGAGTTTACCATACTCTGATCCAGAGGCAGGTCTATCTTCAGGAAACACGCAAGGTTATCAGTCTGGTCCTATGCCAACTTCAAGAAATATTTCTTTTAACGTTAAAGTTAATTTTTAAAAAATGAAAATAAATAAAACCATAGCAATATTAGCATTAGGTTTGTCAATGACAGCCTGTGTTAGCGAGGATATAAATACAGATCCTAATAGTGCCTATAGTACTGTTCCTGGTGCACTAGTAAATTTTGCACAAAGAGAATTGAGTGATTATGTAAATACACCTAGTGTAAATACAAATAATTTTAGATTGACAATGCAATATTGGCAAGCAACTACTTATGTAGATGAAAGTAATTATAATTTTACAAACAGAAATGTTTCAAATACTATATTTTCAACAAATTACATAAGCGTTTTAAATAATCTTTTAAAAGCTAAAGAAATAATCAATTCTTACAAACCTACTGCAGATCAAGCAGCAGGATGGCCAACAAATAAGAAAAATCAACTTGCAATAATTGATATTCTTGAAGTGTACACCTACCAAAACTTGGTTGATACTTTTGGAAATATTCCTTACAAACAAGGTGCTAATCTTGATGCATTTCCACTACCCGCTTATGATGATGCAGCTACTATCTATGTTGACCTTTTGAAAAGAATCAATGAAGACATAGCTAATTTAAATACTAACGCTACAGGTTTCAAATCTTTTACAGATGGTGATATAATATTTAAAGGAAATATTGCAAAATGGAAAACCTTAGCAAATTCACTAAAATTGAAATTAGCTATTTCCATTGCAGATTCATCACCTGCAACAGCACAAACTAACGCACTACAAGCAATTACTGCTGGAGTGATAACTACTAAAGCAGATAATTGTCAATTTCAATATTTAGAGCCTTCACCTAATTTTAGCCCTATATATGAAAACTTAGTAGCAAGTGGAAGAGATGATTTTTTTGCTGGAAAAACTTTAGTTGACTTTATGGTTGCAAAAAACGATCCACGTATTAGTAGCTATTATGAAGAAGTGAGTGGTGGTGGTTATGCTGGACAAGTTATTGGTAAAGGTGGAGAATTTGATCAATTCTCGCACATAGGCGAGTTTGCATACACAGCTACTACTCCCGGAATTTTGTTAAGTAATACAGAAGTTGCATTTTATATTGCTGAAGCTAATGCAAGATGGAATCCTGGACAAGCATTGTCATCTTATAATGATGCAGTTACTGCTTCCATTATTGAATGGGGCGGTAATGCTTCTGATGCGGTTACATACTTAGCTGCAAATCCATTTGATGCAGCCAACTGGAAAAAATCAATTGGTGAACAAGCATGGGTTGCTATGTACAACCAACCTTTGACTTCTTGGAACTTCTGGAGAAGACTTGACTTCCCAGTTCTAAATGCTCCGGCTACGGCTATTAATAATGCCGGAGGAAAAGTACCAGTACGATTAGCATATCCAGTTCTTGAACAACAAGTTAATAATTCAAATTACAAAGCTGCTTCAACGGCAATTGGAGGCGACTTGCTAACAACAAAACTATTTTGGGATAAATTTTAATAACCCCATACTTTTACTAAAACCATCCCATTTTTTGGGGTGGTTTTTTTTTATATATTTGCACCATGGAAAAAGAACATCAAATATTTGGTATAAGAGCGATAATCGAAGCTATACAATCTGGAGCAACTGTAGATAAAGTTTATATTCAAAAGGAAGCAAGTAGCGAACTAATGAAAGACTTGATGAAAGTGATGAAACGTGGAAACATCAATTTCTCATACGTACCCGTTGAAAAGCTAAATAGATTAACTCCTAATAACCATCAAGGAGCAGTTGCTACCATCTCTCCTATTTCGTTTTTTGATTTAGAGACCTTAATTGACACTGTACTTGAAAATGGCAAAAAACCTTTGTTTTTAATTCTGGATCAAATCTCAGATGCAAGAAATTTTGGAGCCATCATAAGAACTGCTGAATGCACAGGAGTAAATGGAATTATTGTTCAAAAAGCTGGATCGGCGCCTGTGAATGGAGATACTGTTAAAACATCTGCCGGAGCAGTTTTTAATATTCCTATTTGTAAAGTAGAACACATCAAAGATGCGATATTTTTATTGCAAGCCAACGGAATTAAAACAGTTGCTGCTACAGAAAAGACGGAGCAAAACATATATGACATCTCTTTGAACGAACCTGTTGCAATAATTATGGGATCAGAAGACAGAGGTGTAAATCCATCTGTATTGAAAATTGTAGATGAAAAAGCTAAGCTACCTATGTTTGGGACAATTGGCTCCTTAAATGTATCTGTAGCATGTGGCGCTTTTTTATATGAAGCTGTAAGACAACGTTCTTAAGAAGATATACGCTTTAAAATTTTAAATGAGTTGAAACTATGGTTTTAACTCATTTTTTTTGAATTAAATCATACTGGACAGGTATACTTGAAGTGTAATATTCATAAATAGGAGATTCCTCAATGGGGATTTCAACGGGTAAATTCACGAAGTTTCCATTTTCGTCAAATCGTTGCATGAATTTATCTTGCGAAGCATCATAATCTGGATGTTCCCAATCGTATTTTATGGGCTTCTTTAACTGAGGGGTATCATAAAGGAAAGACAATACAATTCCTGAAATAAGACCACCCAAATGACCTTCCCAAGAAATTGACTTTTCAGTTACAATCTCGGGACTTGGAAAAACATACCATACTAAACCACCGTAAATAATAATCACTGTGAGAGATAATGCTACTAGTCTATGGTTTTTAGTTTGAATTCCTTTGAAAAAAATAAAACTAAACAGCACGTAAATTAATCCGCTCGCACCTATGTGATAACTTTCTCTACCGATGCACCATGTTATCATTCCTGATAGAAATATTCCAAATACAACAACAGGAAAAGACTCTTTTGCATAAAAAAACTGCAAAGCTGCGAGTAAAATAAATAGTGGTATACTATTATTATACAAATGTTCTAAATCACCATGGATGAACGGACTTAAAAAAACACCTTGAAGTCCTGAAAAGGTTCTGGGATAGATACCGTTTTGATAAAAATCAAAGTCAAATTTTATTTGCAACCAATAAACGAACCACAATAACACTATTGCAAAAAATGGAAATAATACAACTGCATTTGTAAACTTAAAATGTTTGTCTAAAGAGGCTTCTGGAATCATTTAATACTATTGTAGGTGTTTACCATTTAAGTACAAAAATGCAACCAAATAAAATAGGATGAAATTTTGTCATGCTGAAACATCCTCCTCTACTTACGGTACACCCTAGCCCAGATGGGAATGGCATCCTTTTATATCTTGTTTTTTACAAGATATAAAAGATAGAATGTACAGCTGGAAAAAGCTCCAAATAAAACTGTAATTTTGTATTCATAATAAATAGGTAATTGCCAACTGAATTTAAAATATGGAAGCACCACTTGCAGAACGAATACGCCCTCAAAAACTGGAGGATTATGTAAGTCAATCCCATCTTGTGGGACCAAACGGTTCATTAACACAGCAAATTAACAAAGGAATAATTCCGTCTTTGATTTTCTGGGGACCTCCTGGCACGGGAAAAACCACTTTGTCCCAAATTATTGCTCAAGAATCTAAGCGTCCGTTTTATATTTTAAGTGCTATTAATTCTGGGGTTAAAGACATCAGGGAAGTTATTGAAAAGGCAAAACAAAGTGGCGGATTGTTTACTGCCAAAAATCCTATTTTATTTATTGACGAGATTCACCGCTTTAGTAAATCGCAACAAGATTCCCTACTGGCTGCTGTTGAGAAAGGCTGGGTTACCCTAATAGGCGCCACAACTGAAAACCCAAGTTTTGAAGTAATTCCCGCCTTACTGTCAAGATGTCAAGTCTATGTGTTAAATCCGTTTACAAAAATAGATTTAGAGACCTTGCTGGAACGTGCCATGAAGAAAGACGTATTAATGTCTCAAAAAAATATTGAGCTCAAAGAAACAGAAGCTTTATTAAGGCTTTCGGGCGGTGATGGTAGAAAATTATTGAATGTTTTTGAACTTGTGGTAAATGCTTCTCTTGATGACAAAATTATCATTACTAATGAACGTGTGTTTGAAGTTGTACAGCAAAATACGGTACTATATGACAAAACGGGTGAACAACATTATGATATAGTGTCGGCATTTATTAAATCTATTCGTGGTAGTGATCCTAATGGAGCTGTGTACTGGCTGGCACGTATGATTGAAGGCGGCGAAGATGTAAAATTTATTGCAAGAAGAATGCTTATTTTGAGTAGTGAAGATATTGGCAACGCCAATCCTACAGCTTTTATCATGGCAAACAACACTTTTCAAGCCGTAGCAACGATAGGTTATCCTGAGAGTAGAATTATTTTGAGTCAATGTGCAGTGTATCTTGCTACATCACCTAAAAGCAATGCCTCTTACTTAGCTATAGGCACCGCGCAACAGCTTGTAAAACAAACTGGAGATTTACCCGTACCGATTCATTTGCGAAATGCCCCAACTAAACTCATGAAAGAACTAGGCTATGGTGAGGAGTACAAATACTCTCATGATTACGCTAATAATTTTGCAGAACAAGAATTTTTACCTGATGATTTGAGCAATACTCCAATTTATGTACCTGGGAATAATTCAAGAGAAAACAGCATTCGTGAATTTTTAAAAAACCGTTGGCAAGATAAATACGGTTATTAAAAAATGCCTCTGCAACATGGTCACAGAGGCATTAAAAAATTTAGATTCCATTTAAAACTTGACAGCAACCTTTTCTGAAATTAGCTGATCATTTTTATAATACTCAAAAAACCATTGATTGTCCTTAAGAATCAAAGATCCTTGCAAATCATCTTTTACAGCAATGAATGCATTAGGTTGAGATGTTTTTAATAATTTCATAACCACTTTTGGAGTTTTATCAATCAATTGATAGCCTGTAGCTGTAGGTTGAGCATATAAAAGATCAGCTGTATCTACTTTTGCTGGTGGCGCACTGGTTACCAAGGCAGAAGAAGCTGGACTTGATACGATTTTTTGTTCACTTTGCGGAGCTATTACTGAATTAGCTTGGGTATTATTTTGTTGTGCTGCAACACCACTATACTTGTATTTTAAAGCATTAATGGATTCAAAGGCTTGTAATAAAGCTTCATTATACGCTGCTTTATAATCTTTCTCCCTGCTTTTACCTATTTGAGATTTAAAAACAATATTGTCATTACAATCTTTAAGAGTTACAAAAAGTTTAGTGATTAAAAATCCGTTCTCTTTTTCCACATTTACATAAAGCAAATCACACCTGTTGGTGTACTCTGATGGCAAAATTTCTTTGTTATAAAAAGCTGTAAATCCAGCCTTTTCTAAATTGTATTTTGTTAGTGTATTTACTCGGTATTGATTTTCATCTTTTAACCACTCAAACTTTAAGGGAACAATTACCGCTTTATAATTGTTTACCGATTGGCCAAAAGAAATACTTACGAATAAAAGTAAAATGCTAACTGCTAATTTTTTCATCTTATAAAAATTTTTTAAGTTCTAATAAATTGTTGATCTGCTTAATGCTCTGGTCAACATTTGCGTTGCTTTCGTTAAAATAAATTGCATCTAATCCTACATTGAGCGCTCCTAAAACATCGGCATCATAGCTATCTCCTATCATAATGCTAGATGCAACAGCCGCATTAGCTTGTTTTAGCGCAAAATTAAAAATTGCTGGATTAGGTTTTTTTACACCAGCCATTTCAGAGTTTGTTACGGTTTGAAAATAACTTTCAATTTTTGCATTGTACATTTTTCTTGATTGCACTTCGGCAAAGCCATTTGTAATGATATGCAAGTTGTATTTTGGCTTTAAATACTCTAAAATTTCAAATGTCCCGTCAAATAGGTGATTGTTATCCGGTAAAAGTCTGATGTATTCATCGGAAATTTTATTGATTTGCGCATCCGAAATGGAGTAGTCAATAGCATCAAATGAATGTTTCAATCTGTTATAACGCAATTCCTCATGCGTAATTTTGTCAAACTGATATAATTTCCAACATTCTTGATTTATAGGTACATATTTATCAATGAATAGCTTAGCATCAACTTCAGGGTGATTATTTTTAAAAATAGTATTGAAAGTAAGTTCTGAATTTTTATCGAAATCCCATAATGTATGGTCTAGGTCAAAAAAAACATCCGTTAATTTTGTTTTCATATTTTGTGATTAAATTATGCCTTCATCGGCAAAGCTAAAATAACTGTTTTCAGTCACTATAAGATGATCTAGTACTTTTATTTCTAAACTTTCTCCGGCCTGCTTTAATTTTTTGGTGATGTGTTTGTCTGCATCACTAGGCACGAGCGTTCCTGAGGGATGATTGTGACATAAAATTAAGGCAGTTGCACCATTTTCTAAGGCTGTTTTAAAAACGATTCGCACATCAACTAGTGTTCCAGTAATACCTCCTTTACTCAGTTGAGATTTGGCAATAATTTTATTAGAGTTATTCAAAAAAATAATCCAAAACTCCTCATGCGGCAACTCTCCTATTACGGGTTGCATGATTTCAAAAATCACTTTACTTGAGGTTACTTTTTTTAACTCCACAGTATCCTCTGCTCTACGTCGTCGACCCAATTCAAGAGCTGCAATAATTGCAATAGCCTTTGCTTCTCCAATCCCCTTAAAAGTGGTTAATTGTGCTAAGGATAATTTTCCTAATGCATTTAAATTATTGTCAACACTGGATAAAATTCGTTTGCTTAAATCAACAGCGGACTCATTCCGACTACCTGATCCTATCAATATAGCTATTAACTCCGCATCGCTAAGAGCACTTTTACCTTTGAGCATCAATTTTTCACGTGGTCTATCATCTTCGGACCAATTTGTGATGGGAAAATTAGTTTGTTCCAAGTCGTAACTTTTTAAAATTAAGCATAATACAATAGTAAAAATAGCGTTATTTTAATTAAAGATAAAAGATGAAGGCAATTTATTTCTTACTAATTATTAGCATTTTAATGCCTTATGAATCAAAGGCGCAGCAAGGCAGACCAAATATTTCGTTTGAAACACGACTTTCAAATGCGGCTTTATCCATTATAAACCCCAAAATCATTTATGATCCAACGTATAAATCCATACCCTATCCTAAAGGAGATGTATCTAAAAACAAAGGAGTTTGTACGGATGTAGTCATTAGAGCTTACCGAAAGTTGAATATTGATTTACAAAAAGAAGTACATGAGGATATGAAAAATCATTTTTCGAAATATCCCAACCTTAAAAAATGGGGCATGAAAGGGACTGATACAAATATAGATCACAGAAGAGTTCCAAACTTAGAGGTTTTCTTTGAAAGAAAAGGTAAAAAACTACTGGTAACCGATGAAGCTCAAGATTATAAAACAGGTGATATTGTTACTTGGATAATTAACGGAAAACTACCCCACATAGGCATTGTAACTCATAAAAAAACGAGTGAAGGAATGCGCCCACTACTTGTACATAACGTGGGAGCTGGACAAGTACTAGAAGACTGTTTATTTAAATATAAAATAGTAGGACACTATCAATATGAAAAATAAAAGGCGCCATAATAATGGCGCCTCAAAGTTTATTACTGCATTAGATTTTTGACCTCATCAAAATTTAATCCACCATAATTTCCAGAACTCATCAACAACAAAGCTGAATTGTCTAAATCAAGATTAAACAAATAGTTTTTAAAATCTTGTGGATTGGTATAAATAATCAAATCTTCTCTGTTAAAAGCTTTGGCTATTTGATCATAAGTTACTTCTTCCAGTTGTTTAATTTTTACAGCATCTGGCGAGTAAAACACAACTGCTATATCAGCATATTCCAGCGCTCCTTCATATTCTTTTAAGAATTCAGCATTCAAGCTACTGTAGGTGTGCAATTCTAAACAGGCTACTAATTTACGATTTGGGTATTGCTCCTTTACCGCTTTAGTTGTGGCAGCTACTTTGCTAGGTGAGTGTGCAAAATCTTTGTATGCCACTTTCCCTTTTCCTTCGGCTATTTTCTCTAGACGCTTACTTGCACCTTTAAAACTAGCAATTGCTTCGTAAAAATAAGCTTCATCAACACCCATGTTTTGGCAAATCCATTTGGCACCAGCCAAATTATTTAAATTGTGCGCACCAAACACTTCAATTGGCATGTCCCCTTCTGGAGTTTCAAGAAGTGTTACTCCATCACTCACTGTATATTGTGGTGTAGCATACGCTAATTTACGGATCGGATTTGTGGCAGCCTCAGCAACGCGTTTCACTTCGGCATCGTCTTCGTTGTACACTAATATTCCACCGTTCGTAATTTTATCAATAAAAATTTCAAACTGCTCCACGTAATTTTCATAAGTAGGGAAAACATTTATGTGATCCCAAGCAATACCTGAAATTAGCGCAATATTAGGTTGATACAAATGAAATTTTGGACGCCTGTCTATAGGAGATGATAAATACTCATCCCCTTCAAGTACCATAAAATCATTTTCTTCGGTCAAGTGCACCATCGTATCAAAACCCTCAAGTTGCGCTCCTACCATATAATCTACAGCAATATTATGATAATGCATCACGTGCAAAATCATAGATGTTATAGTAGTCTTTCCGTGAGAACCTCCTATCACTACGCGAGTTTTGTTTTTTGATTGCTCGTATAAAAATTCTGGATAAGAATATATTTTTAACCCTAAAGCTTGTGCTTGTAGTAATTCAGGATTATCAGCTTTGGCATGCATACCCAAAATAATTGCTTCAATATCTTGTGTTATTTTTTCGGGAAACCAACCCATCTCTTGCGGAAGTAATCCTTTTTTTTCTAACCTTGATTTTGAAGGCTCAAAAACTGCATCATCACTACCTGTAACTTTATATCCTTTGTTGTGCAAAGCAAGTGCCAAGTTATGCATGGCGCTACCTCCTATTGCTATAAAATGAAGATGGTTAGATGTATTTGAACTTAATACTGATTGGTTAGAATTTGGATGTGTAGTTTCCATATTTATATTTTTCTGAATTTTATTTGCGCATTGGCCACAGCCAAATAACGGAGTGAGATTATTACGTTTTCTTTAATTTATGTTTGTATAAATTGTCTAATTTTTGGGGACCTACTTTTGAACTACCCGCCTGAATGGCTTTTTTGTATTGATTTTCTGCAGCAGCGTATCGTTCAAAATATTCATCAATATGCCCTCTTGAAAGGTAGCCGTCTACAGGTGATAATTTTGCTAATTCATTGGAATATTTTATCGCTTTAGACTCGCTTCCGCCAACAATTCCAGGCAACTGAATATACAATTCTATCAATGCCCATCGGGAGTCAATATGCTTTGGGTTTAATACAATGGCTTTTTCAAATGAAGATTTAACCTCATCAATCATTCCAAGCGCTTTAAACTTATTCACGGTCTTCGCTTTCATTCCTAAGGCACCACCATATTTATAATGATAATCTGCCTCAGTAGGCTTAAGCACTTTGAGCTTTTTATAATAGACTATCGCTTTATCCCATGATTTAGATTGACCCGCAATATCGCCTAGGTATTCTATAACCTTAGTATCAGCAGGATTGGTTTTCAAAATGCCTTCAAAAAGAACTTCTGCCTGACTGTATTTTTCATCCTTGAAAAGTTTCTCTGCTTTTTCAAAATTGGATTGAGACCACATCATGATTGGTAGCAATAAAAAAGAATAAAGAATTTGTTTCATTTTTCAAAAATAAGAAATTTATATAAGGATGTGAAAAGATTATGAGCCAACATTGCAACTAAAAGTATAATGAAATAGAAAACTTAAAAAAACTTTCCCATAACATGCTGCTCTTACTTTAGCTAGAGATTACATGCAATGTTATTTACACTGCTATTTCACAAACAAAGTTCTTGCCACAAAGTCAACTTTACACAAATGAATCAGTAATGAGGGTCTATATTTCGCAACCAAAAAAACAATATGAAAATATTTTATGCCATTCAAGCCACAGGAAACGGCCACATTAGTAGAGCTACGCAATTATACCCTTATTTACTTCAATACGGCACAGTAGATTTTTTCTTGAGCGGTAACAATGCCAGCTTAGATCTTAAAATACCTATTCGCTATAAAAGCAATGGTTGCAGTTTGTACTATAGTAAGTGCGGTGGACTCGATTACTGGAATATTACAAAAAATATCAAACCACGCCAAATCTACAAAGACGCTGATGCACTACCTCTTAAAGACTACGATGTGGTAATCAATGATTTTGACGCCATCACATCTCTAGCTTGTAAAATGCAAAACGTCCATTCGGTTCAATTAGGACATCAAGCCAGTTTCCTCTCTAAAAACACCCCCAGACCCGATAAAAAAAACATCATGGGCGAGCTCATTTTACAGCATTATGCTAAAGCGCCAAAGAACATTGGCTTGCACTTTGAAAACTACGACAGCTTCATAAGGCCTCCAATCATCAAAGACAAAATAATTGAAGCCAATCCCCAAAATTTACAACATATCACTGTTTACTTACCATCATTTGACCAAGACTGTCTCGAAAAAGCGTTTCAAAAGTTACACGATGTAACATTTCATTGGTTCCTCAGTAGCGTAACTCACAAACACACTATTCAAAACATTACCTATTATCCCGTTAACCAAAAACAATTCAATAAGAGCCTCATTACTTGTGACGGTATTATTACGGGGGGCGGTTTTGAAACTCCAGCCGAAGCACTATACCTCAAGAAGAAAGTATTGAGTATACCAATTCGCAATCATTACGAGCAAGAATGTAATGCTGCAGCACTAAAAAAACTTGGCGTTCCGGTAGTGTATACCGTTGATAAAGAATTTGATATTACAATCGCAAACTGGTTAAATATGAAAATTACCTATCCCGAAATGCAGGCCAATAATATTCCTGAAACGCTTCAATACCTTTTTGACACCTATCGAGATTAAAATTAGTTTTGGGGAATGCCCCGCAAAAAAAGCGGGTCGGGCTATACAGTTCAATCTTTTTTGCGAAAAAAATGCAAAAAAGGATTTCCCTTTCTATCCCTCATTCAAAAACGGCAATAAATAGCTATAACAACCTTATAACCAAACAGCAAAAAATAAAATATTTTAGTAAAATCTAATTTATTTATTACTTTAGTAAAAAATAAATTATGAAAACACTAGCAGAATGGTTTGAAGAATATAGCGTAAGCCACAAGAACCTGACCAATAAAAAGATTCATTATATCTGTGTACCACTTATCTTTTTCTCAGTGGTTGGTTTGTTTATGAGCATCCCGAGTGGTGTTTTATCTCCCCTAGCCTCCCTAAATCCAGCACTTGCCAATTGGGCTTTTGTAGCATTACTACTTGTTTTGTTTTTTTACTTTAGGCTTTCCTTAGTAATGGGAATAAAAATGACCTTCTTTACTGCTATTTGTCTCATCGGAAATTATTTAGTATCTCAATATGTGCCTTTAGTTTGGTTTTCTATAATTGTATTCACCGTAGGATGGATTGGACAGTTTTATGGCCACAAAATCGAAGGTAAAAAACCATCTTTCATCAAAGATCTACAATTCTTATTAATTGGTCCTGCATGGGTAATACACTCGGTGTTTAGCACCAAATAAGAATAATATAAAAAAGATATTTTTCTACTTTATTTCTTCAAAAGAGTAAATGGAGAGGAGCAAAAAATTATAAAACAGCAACTTAAACAATAAAGTTGCTGTTTTTTTTATGCCTAGCAGTCCCAAAAAAAATCTAGTAAACTCTTTATAAATTGCATTCAAAAAAAGTGTAATTTGTAGCGCAATTCAATCAAGATAAAACTTTAATAGACATAGCCATTTACCATGAAAAAATACATCTTAATTTTATTTTTTATGACAGTAACCGCCTTCTCTCAGCAATATGAAAAGAAATGGTCACAGATCCTAGTCCAAGAAAATAAAGGCAAAATAAAAACAGCAACTGAACTTGTTGATGCTATTTACAAAAAAGCAAAGAAAGAGAATAATGAAGTTCAAATCATTAAATGTTTTTTTTACAAGTCAAAATACCTGCAAGTTCTTGAAGAAGATGCACAAAGCAAAATCATTCGCAATCTTAAAGCGGAAATCAATACTGCAACAATACCCTCAAAAGCAATTTTGAATTTAGTGTATGCCAAGTGTTTGAGCGATTATAATGAAGAATATGAAAATTTTGGGGTAGCCGTTGTGGATTCATCCTCACTCGAAAATGAAAATAGCGAAAATCTAATTGATAGTGCAACAGTTAATGGCTATAATACTTCAGAGGACATTGACAAAATATTCGAAAAAACATTAGAAAACGAGGCTACTTTAAAGACTACAGCTCTTACTAATTACGAATCCATTTTTAATTTTTTTACTTTAGAAAAATTAAAAAAAGAAAATCTATTTGATTATTTGTTAAAAGAAAACATTGCCTTTTACAAATCAAAAATAAATGAATGGCAGTTTGAAGCGAAACAATTTGAAGCGCATAAAGATAACTTATTGGGACACTCTGATGCCTTTATAAAATTAAAGCTTGAATTGATTGAAGATGAAAGTTTAAAAAAAGTGCTTTCCTTGTATCAAAAGCTAGAAGCTGATGCACCAACTATTGAAAATAAATTAGA
The DNA here is from genome assembly GCF_002150205.1 of Flavobacterium sp. FPG59. Taxonomy (NCBI): domain Bacteria; kingdom Pseudomonadati; phylum Bacteroidota; class Flavobacteriia; order Flavobacteriales; family Flavobacteriaceae; genus Flavobacterium; species Flavobacterium sp. FPG59. The sequence goes on from NZ_MTCA01000004.1 coordinate 56,569, forward strand.
GCGCATACTATTTTGTTCTAACTACCTTTTAAAATCTGATGAAAACTTACTGACTACTTTACTCGACTTAGAAAAACAATCAAGTGAGAATATTCCATTACAAAAAATTAAATTAGAAAAAGCTACCATTTTCGGAAAATTAGCATCTAAAGAGACACATCCCGATTATAACAATAAAGCGTTAGCCGAATTAGAAAGCATTTTGAACACCAACAATAATTCTAATACGTTCAAACTTGCACAACAAGCCAAGGAAGAACTACTTTCAAAAACTATTCTAATCGAAACTCAAAAAAACACATATAGTAACGAACACGCAAGAGCTTTTATTAGATATAAAAATACTGACAATCTAAC
>NZ_MTCA01000026.1:0-25211 GCF_002150205.1 Flavobacterium sp. FPG59
AAATAATATTTACATTTGCTGAAATTATTAAGAATGCTTCTAAATAGAATATTAAAAATAGGCTTTCCTTTACTCTCATTAGCGTGTTACTCTCAAGGTCAACAGTCAATTGATTCTTTAAAACAGGAACATTTGGATGAAGTTGTTGTAACAGCAACACGAACAAAAAGATTGATTGCTACTTTACCACTTCCTACACATATTATATCTGCGGCTACTATAGAAAAGGCTGGCGTGACACGATTAGATGAAATTTTAGCACAACAAACAGGACTTCATCTAACATCAGATTTTGGAGGAGTGGAAGGATTACAAATGCAAGGTCTTGATGCAGCATATATTTTAATTTTAATGGATGGGGTTCCTCTTGTAGGAAGGAGTGCAGGAACATTTGATTTGTCCCGAATAAGTGTGGGAAATATTGATCGAATAGAAATTGTAAAAGGAGCTTCTTCGTCTTTGTATGGTTCTGAAGCTTTAGCGGGTGTAATTAACATCATAACTAAAAAGCCAACACACAATAATACTTCGGGAAATGGATCCTTTAGATACGCTAGTTGGAATACAAATGATGTAAATCTGAATTTGAATTGGAAAAAGGAAAAAATTTCGGCAACACTTTTCACCAATTATTTTTCCTCAAATGGCTATGATTTAGATCCAAAAACGGAATTGAAAACAGTAGAGCCTTATCAAAACACCACTATACAACCCAGAGTGTTTTGGGATTTTTCAAAAAATGTAAAATTTACCTTTGGGACACGTTTTTACAATCAATTGCAAGAATATAAAACGATCATAAATAACATTAATTATGCTGGTAATGCAACAATTTTAGAATGGGATTTACATTCAAAATTAGAACAAAAATGGGGTTCTAATGTACAAGTAGATTATGAATTGTATGCCACAAATTACAAAAATAATTCTTTCTTGAATAGTCCTGAAAATATACTTTTTGAACAAAATTATTACAATCAATGGTTGTATCGTCCAGAAATTAGAGCCTTGTTTAATTGGAAAAAAAATAAAATAATAGCAGGTGCGGGTTTCAATCATGAATCCTTAGATAGAACTTATTTTGCTACAAAAGTGGCTGTTCAATCTCAATATGTTTTTTCACAATTGGATTTTAATCCAACGGAGAAAGTCAATTTTTTGCTAGGAATTCGGTATGACAATAATAGCCAGTTTGCCTCTCAATGGAGCCCTAAATTTGCTGTAAATTACAAAGTCAATCCTAGTTTATCTTTCAAAACATCTGTAGGTTATGGTTTTAAAGCGCCTGATTTTCGACAATTATATTTCGATTTTACAAATTCCTCAGTAGGATATACCGTGCTGGGATATAATGTAGCAGAATCACAATTAAATGTTTTAGAAAAGCAGGGACAGCTGCTGAACAGAATACCTGGAATTAGTTTTGAAAATCCATTAGAACCAGAAAGTTCCGTAAATCTAAATTTGGGGAGCTTTTATCAAAAGGAAAAATTAAAAGTGGAGACCAATTTTTTTTACAATTCGATATCAAATCTCATCGATACAAGAGTTGCCGCACAAAAGAATAATGGACAAAACGTATTTAGTTACTTTAATGTTGACCAAATTTTTACCTATGGTCTTGAATTCAATTCTACTTATAATTGTTCTAAGCAATTTAATGTTTCTATTGGTTACCAATACTTAATTGCTAAAGACGAGTCGGTAGTCAAAGCTGTTGAAAAAGGTACAGTATACGCCCGAGATCCTGTAACATTAGAATCTTTCCAAATTAAAAAAGTAGATTATTTTGGGTTATTCAATCGTTCGAAAAATACGGCAAATTTAAAGTTTTATTATGCTGTGCCAAAGTTAAAAACCGATTTCAATTTACAAGTTTTTTATAAAAGTAAGTATGGTTTATGGGATTCTAATAACAATCAAGTTTTAGATAAATACGATGACTTTGTAAATGCTTTTACAACGATCAATATTTCTGCTTCAAAAAAAATGCTACAAAAGTTTACGCTACAAGCAGGTGTCAACAATCTTTTTGATTTTACAAATCCACAAGAAATTAGCACACTTTCGGGGCGTTTACTTTTTACAAGATTACAATTTAATTTTTAACACTTTTTAATATTTTTATTATGAAAAACACATTTTCAACCTCTTTTTTTACAATCGTAGTTGTGGCAATCTTTGCAACCTTTATTTCATGTGATAAGGATGATGCTCCACAAAAAGTAGTAGTACTTGAGACAAAAACAGTTTCAAATGTACCAGCTCCACAAACAGGTGGTCAAGGACAACCAGAAGGAGGGTCGTTCACCAAATTTAGTTTTTCTCAAAATGCAGTTGTTACAAATGATGCTTGGGATATCGCTTTTAGAGGGACAAAAATAATTGTTAACGGAGGCTCATTGATTGGTCTTAACGAAGAACCATCTAGAAAAGGTGTTGCAGCTGTAAGTATTGTAACGGGGTCATTAAGCAGTATTACAGCTATTCCAGCTGCGAATACATTTGTTCAAGATGGTGATAAAACCTATTCCTTTCCTACCTCGGGTATTAATTCATGGTATGATTATAATGATATATCGCATATTATTTCTGCCAAAGCAGGTAAAGTATACGTAGTAAAAACACACGATGGTAAATATGCTAAATTCGAAATTTTAAGTTATTATAAAGATGCACCTTCATCTCCTGATGCGACTTCTATACCTCGATTTTATACTTTTAAATTCGTTTATCAAAACAACAGTTCAACCTCTTTCTAGAGGTAAAACTGTTTACCTTGAATTCATTTTAGTTGATTTTTTTATTTTTTTTTTGAATTAAAGAGGCTGTTTATTTCAGCCTCTTTTTGTTTTATTCAGATTGCCATCCACCGCCTAGTGATTTGTATAGTTTTATAGAAGCTAAATGCCTTGATTTATTGGTGTTAAGTAAATCAATTTTAGATTCTAAAGCTGTTTTTTGAACCGTTAAAACCTCTAGATAGGTTGCGCGCCCAGATCGAAATAAATCGTTTGCCGTTTCAATTGATTTTTCTAACGCATCAACTTCTTTAACTTTTAAATCGTAAATATTTTTCAGATTTTCTAAGTTGGATAATTCATTTGCAACTTCAATATATCCGTTTAAAATTGTTTTTTGATATTTAAGTAACTGCTCTGTTTGATTTGCTTTGGCATTTTGAAATTGCACTTTTATAGCTCTTCTGTTTAATAATGGAGCACTCAATCCGCCTAAAATAGAATATGCAAAAGATTCTGGCGTTTGAAATAATAAAGCAGATTGAAAAGCTTGAAAACCAATGTTTCCAGTCATGGTAAACGAAGGGTAAAAAGCTGCTTTAGCTGCTTGTAAATCAAATTTTGTTGCTACTAGTTCTAATTCTACTTCACGAACATCAGGCCTTAAGCGTAATAATTGAGAGGGTACTCCCAATGTTAAATCATCTTGAATTGTATTGAATTGTAATTTGTCTCTCTCTATGGTTTGAGGGAATCTGCCACATAACGCATTCAAGTGATTTTCTGTAAGCTTAATAATTTGTACGATTTGTAATTCAAATGATTTTGAGTTTAGCACTTGGCCTTCAAACTGTTTTACTGCTAATTCATTAAATAAACCGGCATCTTTTTTTACTTTAATGATATCTAGTGCTGCCTGCTGTAAAGCAGTGGTTTCTTTAATGATATCAAGTTCATTGTCTAGTGCTAGCAACTCGTAATAGGTAGATGCTATTTCAGCAACAAGAATAGATTGAAGGGCGTGTTTTGCCTCAATGCTACTGCCGTAACGCGCTAGAGCTGCTTTTTTTTGATTTTTGATTTTGCCCCATACATCAGCTTCCCAACTCGTGTTAAACCCTATTTGATAATCTGGAAGATGCTCTGGTACAATTTGATTTTCCCTAATATTTGTTGAAGCATTTCCAGCTCCATCCATGGTAAAAAGACCAAATTTTCGTTGCGCAACACCTGCACCTGCATTTACGCTTGGGAACAGTTCACTTTTTTTCAATCTAAACTGATTTTGGGCAATTTCAATTTTTTGTAAAGCAGTTAATAGATCATAATTGTTGGCAAGCGCTAGATCAATTAGTTTTTTCAAATTTGGATCTTTATAAAACACCTGCCATTTTAAATTACCCGAAGTTATGCTGTCTTTTCCACCAACGTAACTTTCAGGTAAATTGATTTTCTCTTTTTCATTTATTATCGCAATCGTTTTACAACTAATACACAAAAGGAGTAAAAATGCGAATAACACTATTTTTTTTATTGGATTCATAATCTTAAAAGATGAATAGACTTAGTTAGTAGTTTTTTTTGAAAATCTTTCGGAAATACTGGCAAAAATAAAGTACAAGCCAGGAATAATTATAATTCCAAAAACAGTCCCAAAGAGCATTCCGCCAGCTGCAGCGGTACCAATTGTTTTGTTTCCAATTGCACCGGCTCCAGTGGCAATCATAAGCGGAATAAGCCCTGCAATAAATGCAAACGAGGTCATTAAAATAGGTCTTAATCTGGCAACAGCTCCTTCAATGGCGGCCTCGAATGGCGGCAATCCCTCTTTGTTTTTTAAGATGGCAAATTCTATAATTAATATGGCGTTCTTGCCAAGCAGTCCGATGAGCATAATCATTGCAACTTGAGCATAAATGTTATTTTCAAGCCCCAAAGCAGCTAGTAAAAAGAAGGCTCCAAAAACTCCGGTAGGCAAGGAGAGAATTACAGCAAATGGAAGTGAAAAACTCTCATATTGCGCCGCCAGCAACAAGTAGATAAATAACAAACAAATAAGAAAAATAAAGATGGCCTCGTTCCCTGCATTAGCTTGTTCTCTTGATGAGCCGCCCCAGTCATAGCCATATCCTTTTGGGAGTTTTTTTTCGGCTATTTTTTTAATAGCTGTAATGGCTTGACCACTACTGTAGCCTTTCATAGGTTCTCCATTTAGCATTGCTGCAGGATACATGTTATAGCGGGTAATTTGCTCAGGGCCATACACTTTTTCAATAGAAAGAAAAGAAGACATAGCTACCATTTCACCCTCAAGATTCTTGGTGTAAAGTTTTAAAATATCTTCTGGTTTAGCTCTAAACTCAGGTGAGGACTGGACCATTACTTTATACATTTGATTGAATCGAATGAAATTTGTGGCGTAATCACTACCCAAATAGGTTTGTAGAGTTCCAAGTACTTCTTTTATATTTACTCCTTTTTGAGCTGCTTTGGCATTGTCAATATTTACCATAAACTGCGGGAAACTGGCATCAAATGATGAAAACGTATTTCGTATAGCCTCGTTTTTGTTCAGTTCATTGGCAAAATTGGTAGCAACTTCCTCCAATTTTTTTAAGTCTCCTTTTCCAGTTTTATCTAATATTCGCAATTCAAATCCGCTCGAGTTGCCATAACCGGGGACCGGCGGAGGCGTGAAAAACTCTATTTTAGCATCCTTAATGTGAGTTGTTTTATCTTTTAACTCGTTGATTACATCTTGGTCAGTTTTTCCGTTGCGTTCTTCCCAACTTTTCAAACTAATTAAGTTCATTCCGTATGAAGCTCCGGTACCGTCAGTCAGGAAGTTGTATCCCGCTAAGGTTGAAACCGAAGAGACATTTTTATCTTGTAAAGCTATTTTTTGAATGGCATCAACTACATCTTCTGATCGTTCAAGTGTAGCACCTGATGGGGTTGTTATACTAGCGTAAATGGTTCCTTGGTCCTCATTTGGGATAAACCCAGACGGAACTACGTTGCCTAATCCCACGGTTGCGAAACAAAAAAACAGAAGCACTAGTCCCGTAACAACTCGGCGGTTTACAATAAGTTCTATTAGTTTTCGGTATCGTGCGGCTAATAAATTATATTTTTCGTTGAATTTATCAATAAAGCGATTAATAATTGTTTTTTTACGAATGGTTCCATGTGTATTTTTTAACAACATGGCGCAGAGCGCTGGTGTTAATGTAAGAGCACTAATACCTGATAGCACAATTGCAATTGCCATTGTTATTGAAAATTGTTTGTAAAATACTCCAGTAGGACCTGGCAAAAATGCTACGGGAATAAAAACTGCCGACATCACTAATGTAATAGCTATAATTGCTCCGCCAATTTCTTTCATGGCCTGCTCTGTTGCTGCTTTGGCATCAATATGTAATTCCTCCATCTTGGCATGAACTGCTTCCACCACAACAATGGCATTATCCACCACAATACCTATGGCTAATACAAGGGCGAATAGGGTGATTAAATTTATTGAAAAGCCAAACAATTGCATGAAAAAGAAAGTTCCTACCAATGAAATAGGTACTGCTATAGCTGGGATAACAGTTGATCTAAAATCCCCCAAGAATATAAATACTACTAAGGCAACAAGCAAGAAAGCTTCTACGAGAGTAAATAATACCCCTTCAATTGAAGCAGTAAGAAAATTAGATACGTCATAACTATAGGTATATGATATTCCTGCCGGAAATGATTTTTGTAACTCATCCATTTTTGTTTTGATGTTTTGAATTACATCACTTGCGTTACTTCCGGGTCTTTGTTTTAAAACAATTGCAGCTGATGGTTTTCCGTTTTCTTTGGATAACACATCATAATCAAGTGAGCCAAATTCGATATCAGCTACATCTTTCAAACGGAGTAATTCTCCTTGAAAATCACGTTTGATAACAACATTTTCATATTGTTCTTTTGTATTGTACTTTCCGGCATATTTTACTACATACTGCAAAGATTGTTCAACCTTCCCTGAGCTTTCACCGATCTTTCCTGGTGCTGCTTCAATGTTTTGCTGTTTTAAACTTTGTACAATATCTTCAGTAGAAATTTTATAGGCTGCCATTTTAACGGGATTCAACCACACACGCATAGCGTATTCTCTTTGTCCCATGATGTCAGCAAATCCCACACCTTCAATTCTTTTTAATTCTGGTAGGATGTTAATATCTGCAAAGTTGTATAAAAATTTCTCATCTAGGTTGGGATCAGAACTCAATACGTTTAAGTACAAAAGCATACTGTTTTGTACTTTTTCTACAATTACACCTGATTTTATTACCTCTTCAGGCAATTCATCGAGTACTGCCGAAACTCTGTTTTGGACATTTACGGCGGCAATTTCTGGATCGGTACCTGCCTTAAAAATAATATTGATAACACTTGTTCCGTCATTTCCTGAAACCGAAGACATATAGGCCATACCGGGAACTCCATTTACGGCTCTTTCTAATGTAACTACTACTGCCTTTACACAAGCCTCAGCATTAGCTCCAGTATATTTGGTGGTAACAGTAACTTCAGGTGGTGCAATATCAGGAAATTGCGTCATAGGTAATTGTGTAAGAGACACAACTCCTAGCAGTACTATCAGCAGTGAAATTACTATGGAAAGTACTGGTCTGTGAATAAATTTTGAAAACATATCTTTATCTATTAAGTCTTTATTTAAGTTTTGACATAACCTCTTTCATGGCTATCAATTGAGGGTTTATTGAATCACCTTCTTTAAGATTTTGAATCCCTTCATAGATCAACTTGTCATTAACTGTTAATCCAGATTTAATGATATATAGATGTTGTAAACGTTGCTGAACTTCAATGCTTCTTGATCGCACTATGTTTTTTTTGTCTAACACATATACATATTGTTTGTCTTGTATTTCAAAAGTGGCTTTTTGCGGAATTATTAATGCATTGTTCACAGTATTTGAAATTTGGATCTTACCACTTGAGCCGTGTTTTAAGAGTAATTTTGGATTTGAAAATCGAGCTCTAAAGGCAATGTTACCCGTATTTTGATCAAATTCACCCTCAACAGTTTCAATGGTGCCTTTGTGTTCATGAGGTTTGTTATTTGCTAATAAAAGAGTAATGTCATCGTGATTTTTCTCTGTGCGTTGTTCTTTTATTTGTAAATATTCTTTTTCAGATACATTAAAATAAGCATAGACTTGGTTGTTGTTTGATATGGATGTGAGTAGTGTTCCTTCATTAACTAAACTGCCTATTTTAAATGGAATTCTGTTGATAATACCGTCAAATGGTGCTTTAATTTTTGTCATTGATAGCTGAATGGCAGCACTTTCTTGATTTGCTTTGTGCTCCTCTACACGTGCTAGGGCAGCAGCGTAGTTTGCTTGTGCTTTTTCGAGTTCTGTCTTTGAAACCACATTTTTAGATGAAAGCAGTTTTACGTTTTGTAGATCAAGCTCCGCATTTTTGGCTTCAGCAATGGCACTTTTAAGCATTGCTTTGGCTTTTAAAAGGTCTTTTTGAAAAGTTTGACTGTTCAAAGTAAATAGTAATTGACCATTTTTTACAAGCTTTCCTTCATCAACATGAATTTTTTCTATAAACCCATTAATTTTGGTTCTTATTTCTACATTTTGTAATGATTGGATTTCTGCAACATATTCACTAGTTAATAAGGTGTCAACAACGATAGGTGTTGTAGTCGGGTAGCTGTTTATAGCTCTTTTTTCATTTTTTTTGGAATCACAAGCAAGTAATAGGACCAACAATAAAGTGACACCAATCAATAATTCGAATTTTTTCATTGAAAGATATATTGGATAAAATTTAAAATAAAAACAATAATAAAAGGGTATTCATTGAATAATGAAAAACCTGGATTGTTGCAATTTTATCATATATTTGGTGGGGGTGACAGCACGTCTAAGTGATGCTGACGATTGCCAGATTCACTGTAATTGTATACAAGGGATTGAGAGTTTTTCTCAAGCGGAAGTTTAAAGTTTAAAATTACTTTGGTAAAATACAAATCGGTAATATCTTCTAGTTCTATTGAGAGTACTACGTTGTTTTCTGGGTTTGTAGTTTCCTTATCATTAGTTTGCAAGGGAAGTTCATTGCTGATCCTAACTTTTTCATAATGATCGAGTATTGCAGTAGTAAAAGATCTACTAGGCTCAACAAGACATACAAATACAAAGAGACACACAGCTATTGCTTGTGTAATTTTAATAGTAAAGCTATTGAATTTGTTTGTTTTCATTTTATAATGCAAATGTATTTAATTTTTAACAATGCTTTTTCTTCATCACAATAATTACAGATTATTTAACTTTTGTCTGAAGTACGCATTTGTTCTGATTTATCTTTTGGCATTTTACCCAAACCAAAGCACAAATCAGCGTGTAAAAATCACTTTTATTATGTTTCAAAAATTTAAGTATGGGATTGCCTAATTTCCTAATTAGTCTATCTTTGCATTTCAAAAAATAAAGCCAACTATGTTCGATAATTTAAGCGAAAAACTAGATAAAGCCTTCCATATATTAAAAGGTCACGGAAAAATAACCGAAGTAAACGTTGCAGATACTTTAAAAGAAGTTCGACGTGCTTTACTTGACGCCGATGTTAACTTTAAAATTGCCAAAGATTTTACTACCAAAGTAAAAGAAAAAGCGATAGGTCAAGATGTATTAACTACGCTTCAGCCAGGGCAGTTATTAGTTAAGTTAGTCAAAGATGAATTGACTGAATTAATGGGTGGCGATGTAGCCGGAATTAATTTATCAGGTAATCCATCTGTTATTTTGATGTCTGGATTACAAGGTTCTGGAAAAACTACTTTCTCTGGAAAATTAGCCAATTATCTTTTGACTAAGAAAAACAAAAAACCATTATTGGTTGCCTGTGATATTTACCGTCCTGCGGCTATTCAACAATTGTATGTTGTTGGAGATTCTATTGGTGTTGAGGTATATTCAGAACCAGAAAATAAAAATCCAGTTGAAATTGCTCAAAACGCAATCAAACATGCTAAAGCAAATGGGTTTAATGTTGTCATTGTGGATACCGCTGGTCGTTTGGCTGTGGATGAAGAAATGATGAACGAGATTGAACGCGTGCATAAAGCGATTCAACCACAAGAAACCTTGTTTGTAGTTGATTCAATGACAGGTCAAGATGCCGTAAATACAGCAAAAGCCTTCAACGACAGATTGAATTTTGATGGTGTTATCTTAACAAAATTAGATGGTGATACCCGTGGTGGAGCTGCTTTATCTATTAAAACAGTTGTAAATAAGCCTATTAAGTTTGTAGGTACTGGAGAGAAAATGGAAGCTATTGATGTTTTCTATCCTGTACGTATGGCGGAGCGAATTTTAGGAATGGGTGACGTTGTTTCCCTTGTGGAGAGAGCTCAGGAGCAATTCGATGAAGAAGAAGCAAGAAAAATCCAAAAGAAAATTGCTAAAAATGAATTTGGTTTTGATGATTTCCTTTCTCAAATTCAGCAAGTAAAGAAAATGGGTAACATGAAAGACTTGGTAGGAATGATACCAGGTGCTTCAAAAGCCATGAAAGATGTAGAAATTGAAGACGACGCTTTCAAACACATTGAAGCTATTATTTATTCGATGACTCCAATTGAAAGAAGTAAACCAGCTGTGATTGATGTAAAAAGAAAGGCAAGAATTGCAAAAGGTTCAGGAACCAAAATTGAGCAAGTAAATCAGCTGATGAAACAGTTTGACCAAATGAGCAAAATGATGAAAATGATGCAAGGTCCAGGCGGAAAAAACCTAATGAAAATGATGGGCGGAATGAAAGGCGGAATGCCGGGAATGCCAGGAATGAAATAAAGAATTTAAAAAGAGAGTCTTAAAGTCGCAATGATTTTAAGACTTTTGTCTTTACTATATTAAACAAAACAACAATGCAACTACTAGACGGAAAAAAAACAGCAGAAGACATCAAAAGCGAAATTGCTGTTGAAGTACAAAAAATGAAAGCCAATGGTGAAAAAGTTCCCCACTTGGCAGCCCTAATTGTAGGGAATGATGGCGCAAGTTTAACTTATGTGGGTAGTAAGGTAAAAGCCTGCGAAAGAGTAGGATTTGAGTCTACTTTGATTAAAATGCCCAACACCACTACAGAAATTGAATTGCTTAAAAAGATCAAAGAATTAAACGAAGACGATCAAATTGACGGATTTATTGTGCAATTGCCTTTACCAAAACAAATTGACGAGCAAAAAGTTTTAATGGCAGTAGATCCAAGTAAAGATGTAGATGGTTTTCATCCGGAGAACTTTGGGAAAATGGCATTGGATATGACTACTTTTATTCCTGCAACTCCATTTGGTATTCTAGAATTGCTAGATCGCTACGGAGTAGAAACAAAAGGAAAACACACGGTAGTTATTGGGCGTAGCCATATTGTAGGCAGACCAATGAGTATTTTGATGGGACGCAAAGGTTTTCCAGGGAACTCAACAGTGACACTTACGCATAGTTACACCAAAAATATAGAAGAAATTACTATTCAGGCTGATATTATAATCACAGCTTTGGGAGTTCCCAATTATTTGAAAGCAGAAATGGTGAAGGAAGGAGCAGTTGTAATTGACGTAGGTATTACTCGCGTTCCTGACGAAAGCCACGAAAAAGGATATGTGATCACCGGTGATGTAGATTTTGATCAAGTAAGCAAAAAAGCATCTTTTATTACCCCAGTTCCTGGTGGAGTGGGACCTATGACGATTGCCATGTTGCTCAAAAATACACTCTTGGCAAGGGAAATGAAAAGAAATAAATAAATATTTTTTAATGATTAGAAGCCTCAAATTTTATTTTTGGGGCTTTTTTTTTGTCTTAAGAAGACCTTAAAATAAACCTAGCAAAACGCTATAATCTAAATTTAAAGAATACTTTTGCACCACTAAAAAATAAATGGTAATGGACGATTATTATTCGGAAATGTTAAACTAATGTAGCACTTGAACAATTTTCAAGAGGCTATACATAAACCTATAGAATTTTGAAATGAGAGCTTTTTACAAAAACAACAACGGATTAAGTGTCACTACTAATTGGACTCCAAACTGCTGGATCAATATTGAATGTCCTACCCAAGCAGAAAAAAAATATTTACTTGAAGAATTACAAATTCCCGAAGCATTTTATAATGACATTGAAGATATTGACGAAAGACCACGGATAGAAATTGAAAATGGTTGGACTTTGATTATCATGCGAATTCCTGTGAAAAGCAACGATGTAAAGTTGCCTTTTCATACGATTCCTGTTGGTGTTGTTTTCAAAAGTGAAGTTTGTATCACCATTAGTTTTCATAAAACAGAAATGCTTTCTGATTTTGTGATTTACACCCAACGTAAAAAAATCGATATTAAGGACAACTTTGATTTGGTGCTCAAGCTATTGTTATCCTCTAGTGTTTGGTTTTTAAAATACTTGAAACAAGTCAATCAAAAGATAAAATTAGCCGAGGATAATCTAGAAAAATCAATCAAAAACGAAGAATTACAGGCTTTACTCCAAATAGAAAAATGTTTGGTTTTCTTTATGACTTCATTGAAAGGCAATGATATTTTACTGCATCGGATCAAGAATATCAAATCTCAAAAAGAGCATTTTGATTTGGAATTACTAGAAGATGTGGAAATAGAATTGCGCCAAGCCCAAGAAACCACCAATATATATAGTGACATCTTAACGGGTACAATGGATGCATACGCCTCTGTGATATCAAATAATATGAATACGATTATGAAGCAAATGACTTCAATTTCGATTATTTTGATGATTCCCACCTTGATTGCCAGTTTATACGGTATGAATGTTCCCAACGATTTAGAGAATAACCGCTATGACATCTGGATTGTAATTGCAGTATCTATTATGCTTTCGTGCTTTGGAGTATTTTTGTTCAAAAAGAAAAGATGGTTTTAAGAAACATTATTTAAAAAAAAAATATTTTTTCTTCTTCCTTTTCTTGGATTATACATTAAAAACAATAACTTTGTAATTCAAAGTACTTTTATTATGAGTCAAAATATTCAAGAAGATTTAGTTCACATTCGTTCCATGATGGAACGTTCTTCAAGGTTTATTTCCCTTAGCGGATTGTCAGGTGTTTTTGCAGGAGTCTTTGCGCTACTTGGTGCGGGTTATGCTGCTTTTTTGTTTGAGTCAAATGAGATGTCTTATTTTGATGGATTGGAGAAAGTGTACAGTGTTGATTTGATTTACAAACTAATTGTAGTGGGGATTGTAATTTTAGTTCTTGCTCTTCTTTCTGGATTTCTATTCACTTTTAAAAAGAGCAAGAAAAATAATTTACCAATTTGGACTTCTACCACAAAAGTGATGCTTTTGCAATTATCAATACCTTTAGCAGTTGGTGGCGTCTTTTGTCTAGCTTTAATATATCATGGTCTTTTCGCTTTTTTAGCGCCAGCTACTTTACTTTTTTACGGATTAGCATTGGTAAATGCGGGTAAGTATACGTATTCAGATATTCAATATTTAGGATATTTTCAATTATTTCTTGGGTGTGTATCTTTATTTTTTCTAGGATATGGATTGATTTTTTGGACCCTTGGTTTTGGAATTCTACACATAGTTTACGGAACAATTATGTTTAAAAAATACAGATAATCATGGGTATTATCGATAAATTAAATAAAGATTTCGAAAGTCGAATCCGATTAGGATTAATGTCTGTATTGATGGTAAACGATTGGATCGATTTTACAGAGATGAAGGCATTATTAAATACTACTGATGGAAACTTAGCGAGTCATTCTTCTTCTTTAGAGAAATCAGGCTATATCGAAATCAAAAAAGAATTTGTGGGTAAAAAACCAAAAACCTCGTATCGAGTGACCAATATGGGCAGAGCTGCTTTTGTTTCCCACTTAAATAGTCTTGAAAAATTATTCAAATCTAAATAACCCTTTTTTTTAACTTTTTACTTTGAAATACAAAGTACTTTTAAATTTATGATTATGAAAAAACTACATTTTATTTTAGCCAGCACTTTGGTTTTTACATTGCTTTTTTACAACGAAGATTTGGGGCTTAATTGGGCTCTATTTGGGATTGTACAAATCGGATTAATATGCTATTTTTTCCAAGAGAAGTTTACCAGTAGAATACATTTGCTGTTAGTGGTTGCATCGGTTTTGTCTTGTTTTGCGTTTGCTTGGTATGGCGATTTTCCGTCGTTTTGTGCAATGTCTCTATCAATTATCTTTTTACAATTCAAAACTCAAGAACCTAAACTGAAATTGTTACAAGCTTTTCCTTTGGTTTTGTTCAACGGAATTACCTCTTTAGGCCGTATATTCATGTTTAGTCAATACCTTCCTAAGCGTAGAATCAATAATGGTTTTATAAAAAAACTGATAGCTTACTTTGTTATTCCACTTCTATTTCTTGGATTGTTTTTAGTAGTATACTCATTTGCAAGTGATCATTTTTTGTCTCTGTTTACCGGTTATTATTTAGATATCGATGTTTGGCAAGCAATTGTAATTTTTGCTTTGGGATTTTTTATTTCATTCACTTTCTGGAATTATTGGATACCAGAGATTTGCTACGAAAAGAATAGTTTATTAGACAATAATTTTGATGACGTCGACAAGATTCAAAATAAAAACTCATTTTTGTTTTTGGATATTGATTTCGAGAGAAGAAGTGGAGAGATTACGTTCTTTCTTTTGAATGCATTGCTATTGGTTTTCATTGTAACTTATAACTATGAGCAGTTTTTTGAAGTGGTTAAAAAATCAAGTTTAAGTTCGGATACACATGAACGAGTAAATGCTGTAATTTTATCAATTATCATGGCAGTTGGTGTAATCTTGTTTTACTTCAAAGGTGGCTTTAACTTTGATGAAAAAGCGATATACCTTAAAAAATTAGCCAAGATTTGGATTGTTTTAAATGGAATTTTAATAGTTTGTACCATAATCAAAAACACTGAGTATATTTCATTTTATGGATTGACCTACAAAAGATTAGGTGTGTTTGCTTTCTTGATTTTAGCAATAATAGGATTGATTATTTCGTACCTGAAAATTGCAAAGCAAAAAACAAATGCTTTTCTTTTCAATCAAATGATGTGGGGTTTTTATGGGATAGTTTTATTAACCAGTTTTGTTAATTGGGGCGCTATAATTACTTATTATAATATTGAAGTTAATAAAGGGGTTGAACCTGTATTTTTATCAGGCTTAAATTTTAATGATGAAATGCGTAGAAAATTTATTCAAGAAAACAAATTAGATGGTCAATACAATGAAATAATTAGGGAAAAGGAAATTTTAAAAAATCAAGAACGCTCTTTTCTTTCGAAAGCTTTTTATTATGAGTTTGTGAATACTAAGTAATTCTATTAAATACAAATCCCATTCTAGTTCGAGAAATTTTGTAACTAGAATGGGATTTTCTTTTTAATAATCCCCACGTTTCTTAAACCTAGGATCGTCTCTTTTTATAAATTCTGTACGTTTTCTTGGTGTTTCTACTTTTGGTAAACTAGCCTCTTCTGTTTTGCTAGATGGCTCAATAAGTGCGTTAAGTTCTTTTATTTCGGCATCAGTCAAATCACGGTAGCGGCCCACAGGAACATCCAGTGAAATATTGATAATTCGAATGCGTTTTAAGGCGGTCACGTCATAGCCAAGATATTCTGTCATTCTACGGATTTGGCGGTTTAAACCTTGTGTTAGGATGATTTTGAAAGTGAATTTACTAATTTGCTCTACTTTACATTTTCTAGTAACGGTGTCTAAAATAGGTACACCATTTCCCATTCTTTCAATAAAACGATCAGTGATGGGTTTGTTAACAGTAACGGTATACTCTTTTTCGTGATTGTTGCGCGCACGCAATATTTTATTGACAATGTCACCATCATTAGTCATGAAAATCAAACCTTCACTGGCTTTGTCTAAACGCCCAATTGGGAAGATGCGCTTTGGATAATTTATATAATCTACAATATTGTTGTGTACATCAAGGTTTGTGGTACACTCTATACCTACTGGTTTGTAAAAGGCAAGATATACTGATTTTTCTGTTTTTTCACGAATTAATTTGCCGTCAATACGTACTTCGTCATGAGGTGCTACTTTGGTCCCTAATTCAGGTACAACACCATTGATTGTTACTCGTCCTTCTTCGATGATTTTATCAGCTTCGCGGCGGCTGCAAAAACCTGTTTCGCCAATGAATTTATTGAGGCGTTTTAATTGATCTTCCATGCTGCAAAAGTAATGAATTTGCAATTTATAATAGCTATTGATTTTGAGATTGCTTGTAAAACGAACTTATCAACTTTACGACGGATTTGCGTGAAGGTTAGCAGCGAAAATCCTTTTTTAGGGCTTTTTTTGCCCAAAAAAGATTGCAGCGAATAGCCTGGTCGCCGCGGCGGCACGCCCTAATTTTGAATGAACTGACTAATTTTTTCGTATAAATTGTGGTCGTGCATGCTGTGGCCGAGTCCAGTTGTGGTGATGAAAGTAGCGTTTTTCCAGGTTGCGGCGATTTTGTTGCCTTCATGAATGAGCACTACTTGGTCTTGCTCATCATGGGCAAGAAAGCCTTGGGTTAGTATGTTTTTTGCAAAATGTTGCCCTGCAAACTCATCTGTATTAAGTTGAAAAACATCACGATAATATTTTTTTAGGCCATTTAAAATTCTAGAATTGAGGCTTAACAACGCGATATAATTGTCTAATATTATTTTGAAATCGCTTGGTGCGCCAAGGATAACCATTTTTTTTAAGTCGTCGCTTTGGTAAACGGACTGGTAGTACAAGCAGGTTTTGCCGCCTAGGGAGTGTCCGATCAAAGTTTGTGGTTGAAAATGCTGTACCACTTGGTGTAAAAATTCGGCATAATGCGGAATATTGAATGTGGTGCCACTGGAGAGTCCATGTGCAGGACCGTCAAGTGCTACGATGGTGCTGCCGGTTTTAGTGAGGTAAGGCAAGAGCTTTTCCCAGCGAGAGGAGTTGCTCTCCCAACCGTGTACTAATAAAATAACATGACTGTTGCCAGGCCAAGTATAGGTTTGTATTTTTTGATCTTGAAATGAGAGTGTCTGGGTTTGTGCTTGTTGCAGTACGGTGGGTAATTGATCAACTTGTAACTTTCCATCACGAGGTTTACTGAACAAGTTGTAGGCGAGTTGTACTGCTTTTGTTGGGGCAAGGTAGCTGAGTATGTTGATGTAGGTACCCACTGACTTGGTAAAAATAGTATAGAATATCTGCTTGATCATAAAAAAAAGTCCCGATGTTATCGGGACTTTAAAGGTATTATATTTTTGAGAACAATTGTTCCATTTTCTCTTTTTCTTCTTCTGCAAGAACGCTGTCTACTAGTATTCTTCCAGAGTGTTCATCAGTAATGATTTTTTTTCTAGAAGCAATTTCAACTTGCGTTTGTGGTGGAATAGTAAAGAAAGAACCTGCTGATGCACCTCTTTCTATTGAAACTACAGCTAATCCATTACGAACGCTTCCTCTTATTCTTTTGTAAGCATTTAACAAACGCTCCTCGATTAAGTTTTGGAATTCGATAGATTTTTCAGATAAGAATGCTTCCTCTTTTGCTGTTTCAGCAAGAATAGCATCTAATTCTGATTTTTTATGTTTTAAGTGGTTTGATTTTGATTCTAATTTTTCTTTTGAGCCTGCAATTACTTCTTTCTTATGCTCAATTGAAGCTTTCATTTCTTTGATTTGCTTTTCAGCCAATTGAATTTCAAGTTCTTGAAACTCTACTTCCTTTGTCAAAGAGTTAAATTCTCTATTGTTACGAACCGTTTCCTGTTGTTTTGTATATTTTTTGATAGACTCTTTGTGCTCATCAATAGCTATTTTTTTAGCTTTAATAAGGTCTTCAATAACTTCAAGTTCTCCTTTTAATTTTTCTGAACGTGTGCTTAAACCAGCCACTTCATCTTCAAGATCTTCTACCTCTAAAGGCAGTTCTCCTCTTACGTTTCTGATTTCGTCAATTCTAGAGTCAATAAGTTGTAAATCGTAAATTGCTCTTAACTTGTCCTCAACACTTAATTCTTTTGTATTCGCCATATTCTATAAGTACTTAACTGGATTTGAATTTTCTTCTGATAAAATAATTGCAAAATTAAGGATTTTTTTTCGAAGATACTCTACAATATAATTTTTTGTATAGCGTTCGCTTTCAAAATGTCCAATATCTGCTAAAAGGAGCTTGTTTTCTGCTTCATAAAACTGATGGTATTTTAAATCAGCTGTTAAATAAGCATCTGCTCCAGCTTGAATTGCATTTGAAATAGCAAAACTTCCAGCTCCACCAAGTACGGCTACTTTTTTTATTTTATTACCCGTAAAACTAGAATGTCTGATACCACCACATTCCATTTGCTTTTTTACAAAGGTAAGAAATTCAGTTTCTTGCATGGGTTCTTGAAGTTCGCCTATCATTCCTAAGCCAATGTTTTGATGTTTGTTTTGCAGGGTGTATATTTCATGAGCAACTTCTTCATAAATGTGGCTGTTAAATAGAGCAGTAAGAATTTTGCGTTCCAAATGTTTCTCATAAGTCACTTCTATTTTGACTTCGGTGCTTTGAACAAGTTCATGACGGTCTCCTACTACAGGATTGCTGTTTTGATTGCCTCTGAAAGTTCCCGTTCCAGTAGAGCTAAAACTACAGTTTTCATAATTGCCTATGTTGCCAGCGCCTGCTACAAATAAAGCAGACCGAACGATTTCGGCATTGTCAAGCGGGGCGTAAGTCACTAGTTTTCGAATAAATTGCTCTTTAGGAATCAGGATTTTTGTATTGATTAGCCCTAGAGCATCACTAAAAATTTTATTGACACCTTCTTGATGGTTGTCTAGAGCAGTATGAACGGCATATATAGCGATATCGTTTTTTATGGCTTTGATGATGGCGCGCTCTATATAATTTTTTCCGGTTATCTTTTTTAATCCAGAAAATAAAATGGGATGAAAGCAAACTACAAGATTGCATTTTTTTGCAATAGCTTCATCTATAATAGCCTCCAGAGCATCATGACAAACTAAAATTCCGCTAGCTTCAGCCTCTTGATCACCTACAAGTAATCCTACATTATCAAAATCTTCGGCATAGGCAGTGGGAGCCATTTCTTCGAGTACGTAAATTATTTCTTTGATTTTCATGTTCTTGATACGGATAGAAGTAGATTTCGGTTTATTTAAATTTTAAAGATATTTTATAATTGCTGAAATCTGTACTAGATTTTTAATTCAAAGATAATTTATTCTACTTTCGTAAAATGAAATTACTGAGAAAAATACTGTTTCCGTTTGCCGTTTTGTATGGCTTGGTCACTAGTATTCGTAACTTTTTATATGATATTGGAGTACTGAAGGCTACTTTTTTTGATGTGCCTGTTATTGCCGTTGGGAATTTAAGTGTTGGAGGTACTGGAAAATCTCCTCAAATAGAATATTTGATCCGTTTACTTAATAATAATTATAAGGTAGCTACATTGAGTAGAGGATATAAAAGACAGTCCTCAGGATATATTTTGGCGCAAGCCGGAACCAGTGCAAAAATTTTGGGTGATGAACCGTTTCAATTTTTTAGTAAATTCCCAACAATTCAAGTGGCTGTAGATGCCGATAGAAAAAACGGAATAGAGCAGTTAATGCAATCATCTCAAAAGCCCGATGTTATTTTGTTAGATGATGCTTACCAACACCGAAAGGTAAAAGCGGGGTTTTATATTTTACTAACAGCCTACGGAGATTTGTATGCTGATGATTGTATGTTGCCCACAGGGAATTTAAGAGAACTAAAAGTTGGTGCGAAAAGAGCATCCATAGTAATTGTTACAAAATGTCCTGAAAACTTGAGTTTAGAGGAACAAAGTAGATTGCGAACTAGACTTAAAGTTAATGATCATCAAGAATTATTTTTCACTTATATTAACTATGATTCTTATTTTTTGGGTCATAATTGTAAGATCAATAGAGATAAGTTAAAAGGTGTAAAGAAAGTTTTGATTGCTGGTATTGCAAAGCCTGATTCATTTTTTGATGCCATTAAAGAAGAGGGTGATGTTTGCTTAGCATACCCTGATCATCATGATTTTACAGATAGTGAAGTTTTAGAAATAAAAAAAATAGCGCAAAACAATAAAATTATTACCACCGAAAAGGATTATGTGCGTTTGAAGGAACATTTCTCAGGGGAACAGCTGTTTTACTTGGGTATAACATGTTCATTTATATCAGGTGGTGAGAATTTTAATAAAACAATTTTAGATTATGTGGGAACAAGTACAAGAAACAGTTAGTTTCATACAAGAGAGAGTTAATTTTACTCCAGAATATGGTGTTATTCTAGGTTCAGGATTAGGAAGTTTTACTAGTGATATGCAGGTTGATTTTACTTTACCGTATCATGAAATTCCTAATTTTCCTGTTTCAACAGTTCAAGGTCATAAAGGGGCTCTTGTTTTTGGGACTATTGGGAGTAAAAAAGTAGTCGCCATGCAAGGTCGTTTTCACTTTTATGAAGGTTATTCTATGACCGAAGTTACTTTTCCGGTACGTGTAATGAAGTTCTTGGGTGTTGATAAACTTATTGTATCTAATGCATCAGGAGGAGTAAACCCGAGTTATAGAGTAGGATCTATTGTGATGATTACGGATCACATTAATATGACTCCAGAGCATCCTTTGAGAGGGAAAAATGATGAACGTTTTGGTCCTCGTTTTGTTAATATGAGTGAGCCTTATTCTCGAAAAATGATTGCAAAAGCAACTCAAATTGCTGAAGAATTGAATATTGTAACACATGAAGGTATTTACCTTGGTTTGCAAGGACCTACATTTGAAACTCTAGCAGAATATAAAATGGTAAAAATTTTAGGCGCTGATTGTGTTGGAATGTCTACTGTTCCAGAGGTTATTGTGGCTAGACACATGGATTTAGAAACTTTTGGGATTTCTGTTATTACAGATATGGGTGATGCTGAAAGTATAGGAACAATTTCTCATGATGAAGTTCTAGAAGCAGCAAAAGAGGCCGAACCACAAGTTCGTAGTTTAATAAAAGAACTGATTTTGAATTATTAATTACTTTAGGTGATCAGCAATTATGGAATAAAAAACTTCGGGTATGAACGGTTTAGTAATTACATCGTTCATACCAAAAGATAAAAGCATTTCTCTATTTTCATCAAGAGATATAGCAGTAAGAGCTATAATAGGAGTTATAGTGTCAAATTTTCTAATGGTTTCTGTAGCTATTGTTCCGTTTATTCCTGGTAAATGAACATCCATTAAAATCAAGTCAAATTTTGAAATTTTTAAAAGCTCGATAGCTTCTTCACCATTGTCAATCACTTCGCAAATTACTTTTTTATTAAAAAGCATTTTTGTGGTGATCATTTGGTTGATTTTATTGTCCTCTACTAATAATATTTTCTTATTGATAAGTTTGGATTCATAATTTTGCTTGCTTGTAGAAACTATATCTATGGGTTTTTTTCCTATTTCAAATTTTAATTGAAATGAGAATGTAGATCCTTTATTCACAGTGCTTTTAAGGTGTATTTCACCTCCTAGAATGGTTATTAATTTTTTTACAATTGTTAGCCCAAGTCCAGTACCTCCATATTTCCTATTAACTTCAATAGAGCCTTGTGAAAAACTATCAAAAACACTTTCTAGTTTTTCTGCTGGTATGCCTATTCCAGTATCAATAATTTCAAAATCCAATGTAGCATAATTATCCTCTAGATTATTGAGTTTTGCTACCACATTTACTACTCCATTTTTTGTAAATTTTAGCGCATTATTAATCAGGTTCAAAATGATTTGAGAGAGTTTAGTTGGGTCACCAATGAGAAAATCGGGGATGGAATAATCAACATCTAATTTGAAATCATTGTTGTTTACGATGGCTAACTCCTTGAGAGATTGCTTGATGTTGATAAGAAGTTGTTTTAAATTAAAGGGAATTTCTTCTATTTCCGTTTTGTTAGATTCTATTTTGTTAATTTCTAAAATTTCATTGATAAACTTAGTCAGGTAATCACCAGAAAATTTTAAGGAGGAAAGGTAATCTATTTGGTTTTTTTTAGGATCTTCTTCAAGAAGTAAATGGGTGATCCCGTTGATTGCATTGAGCGGAGTCCTCAGTTCATGACTTACCGTAGAAAGGAACTCAGATCTGGCTTGAGATGCTTTTTCAACTTTGTTTTTAGCAATCTCTAGTTCTTTGTTTTTATCCTTTAAGAGCTGATTTGATTTGGTTCTAATTTTATTGTTTTTATAAAGAGAAAGGCTTAATAAAGATAAGATTGTAATTAAAGCAATAGCAAGTATACTAATGATTTTTGATATTTTTTTTGATTTTAGTTCTTCTTCTTTTTGAATTTTGAATTGATTTTGTTCTTTAAGACGTTCCGATTCTTTAAATTTAGCGTAATCATCAACTCCAAGTCTTTTATTATTGAGAAAAGTTAACTCTTCTTTTAGTTTTAAATATTGTTTTAAATATTGGTATGCTAAATTTTTATCTAATGTTTTGTCATAAACGGTACTTAATGCTAGTACTATAGATGTCTTTAATTCAATATTATTGATTTTATTATTAGTGTTAAGAGCCTTTTTTAGGTAGGCAATTGCCAAATTATTTCTGTTGTACTGTGATTCTATAGTGCCTATTTGATATAAAGTCTTTGCTTTTAAATCCTCTAAAACAGAGACTTCAGGCATGTAAATAATAGATTTAAAAATAGTCATAGCCTCTTGAGTTTTTCCATTGAACCGATTAATAAGGCCTTTTTGGAGTTTTACTTCAAGAATTTTATTTGTGGTTTTTAAAACCTTGAATAAATTTTCGGCATTGTTAAAATAGAGGGATGCTTCTTTATAATTCTCTTTGGCCATGTAGCAAAGACCAATATGGTAGTAACTTTCAGCTTTCGTTTTATTCGAAGTAGAAGTATTGTTGAGTGTGGCACTTTTTAAAAAACTAACTAGCGCATCATCATATTTTTTTAAATCATAAAGAATTTTACCTAAATTGAATTCATGAAGTGCTTGCTCTATGTTCTGGTTGTTTTTTTTTGCAAATTGTATTGCTTTTTGTGTAAAAAACAAAGCATTTCTATAATTATCGTCCTTAATATTTTGATTGCTGAGCGTGTAATAATAGGTCAGGCTATCTGCCTTCACTGTGGAGTAGGAGGCAAGTATACCAGTAAAAAACAATACAAAAAAGAAAAAACATTTCATTTGCCATGTTTTTTTTGAAAAATTATTATTTTGATGTTAAAAGAATCAAATCAATAAGTCTTGATGAATATCCTATTTCATTATCATACCAACCTACTACTTTTACCATTTTATCAATTACAGAAGTAAGTTGTGCATCAAATATACATGAATTTTTATTCCCTATTACATCTACAGATACAATTGGGTCTTCTGTATAATCTAATATTCCTTTTAGAGTGTTTTTAGAGGCGTGTTTAAAGGCTTCGTTTATTTGATTGATACTGACGGCTTTTTTCACATTAAAGGTAATATCAGTTAAAGATCCATCCGGAACAGGAACTCTTATGCCACATCCGCCTATTTTACCTTCAAATTCCGGGAATATTTTTGTTAACGCTTTTGCTGCTCCCGTTGTTGTAGGAACTATAGATTGACTTGCGCCGCGAGCTCTTCTTAAATCTTTATGAGGTTGATCGTGTAAACTTTGATCTGTTGTGTAAGAGTGAATGGTGGTAATGTACGCTTGTTCTATGCCGCAAAGATCATTAATCACTTTGATCATTGGGGCAGCATTATTTGTAGTACAACTTGCATTCGAAATTATTGTTTCTGTGCCGTCAAGAATTTCTTCATTAACGCCCAATACAACGGTTTTTATTGCATCAGTTTCTGAAGGTGCAGATAAAATTACTTTTTTGGCACCAGCCAGAATATGCGTGTGTAATTCCTCAAAAGTCTTGTATTTTCCTGTTGATTCAATAACATAATCAATGGAACAACTTTTCCAGTCTAGGTTTTTTAAATTTTTTTCGTGAAAAAAAAGAAAATGAGATTCGCCAACTAGTATTCCTGTTTCATCATAGCTCACGGAATGCGGTAACACACCGTGTATGCTATCATATTTTACTAAATGTGCCATTGTTTTTTTATCGGCAATATCATTTATGGCAACAACTTGAATTGTTGGGTGATTTAAAAGTAAACGGAAAAGATTTCTACCAATTCTTCCAAAACCGTTTATTGCAATTCTTATCATAAGTTTTAAAGTCTTAAAGTATCAAAGTCAGAAAGTCAAGATATCTAGCCTTTCGACTTTCTGACTTTATAACATTTGACTATAATATATGTTTTTGAGCTTTATATGAAGATCTAACAAGAGGTCCGCTTTCTACATGACGAAAACCTAATGATAAACCATATTCCTCATATTTTGCAAACTGTTCTGGAGTTATAAATTCTTTAACGGGTAAATGTTTTTTACTTGGCTGAAGGTATTGTCCTATTGTTACTACATCTACATTAGCGTCTCTCAGGTCTCTTAACGTTTGATAAACTTCTTCTTCAAGTTCACCTAGACCTAACATGATACCAGATTTTGTTCTGTTAATGCCTTTTGCTTTTAAATAACGCAATACTTCTAGTGTACGATCATATTTTGCTTGTATACGCACCTCTCTTGTCAAGCGTCTCACTGTTTCTACATTATGCGAAACTACCTCGGGATTTGCAGCAACTATTCTGTCTAGATGCGTTTCGTTTCCTTGAAAATCAGGAATTAATGTTTCAAGTGTTGTGTTTGGATTCATTCTTCGAATAGCTTTTACAGTTTCAATCCAAATGATTGATCCGCCATCTTTCAAATCATCACGATCAACACTTGTGATTACTGCGTGTTTGATATTCATGATCTTTATAGATCTCGCTACTTTTTCTGGTTCTTCCCAGTCAACAGTTTCTGGTCTACCTGTTTTTACACCACAAAATCCGCAAGAGCGCGTACAAATATTTCCCAAAATCATAAAGGTAGCAGTTCCCTCACCCCAGCATTCTCCCATATTAGGACAACTTCCAGATGTACAAATAGTATTTAAGCTGTATTTGTCAACTAATCCTCTAAGTTCAGTATATTTTTGACCAATGGGTAGTTTCACTTTTAACCATTTTGGTTTTCCAGTGACGTGTTCTGCCTTGGTTTGGTTTTTTTCTAGTAAATTGTTTTCTACAACGTTTTCCATATCTCAATTTTCTGAATGCAAAGATAACTAAAGTTGAATTATAAAAGGGTAAAACCAAATCGTGAATTAGACTTATACAAAGCATAAAATTTTACTTAACATATTTTTTAGAGGATATTGTTTGGG
>NZ_MTCA01000229.1:0-4722 GCF_002150205.1 Flavobacterium sp. FPG59
CAATAAATAATATCGGCAGTGCTATTTTTTTATTTCCATGAAGCAAACCTATTTTTTTAATGTTTAACGTTACACTTACGTCTTTTATAATCTTATCACTTCCCAAAAGATTAATTTGATGTATTCCTTGTTCAACCACCAATAAATCTTTAGTTTTAATGACATCATTCAACTGCGTATTCTCATTGTAATATACTAGTTTATCATTTTTTTGAGTAGCACTAGCAGTAGCCGAAAAAGAACCTAATACATTGTTTATTTGAGAAATAATGGTGTCATTTTGCTTCATCTTGACTTCAATATTCTTTAAACTTACTTTTTTAATTTTTTTAAAATACTCCGATTCATTTAAAAAAGATATCAGTGGCTCTGCTATTTCTTTATCAGAAATTTGACGGTCACTCTCAAATAAGATAGTGTGATAGGTATAATTTTTACTAGTCACATTATCTTCAATAATTTTTTTGATGTCGCCATTATCCGCCATTAATTTGATCAACTCAAAATTTTCTGGCGTGTTTTTAATAAAATTGTACACATCTGCAATAGGTTCAATCTCAATTCTTGACAAACGTTTAGGATGAACAATCCCAACTACGTTTTTTAAGAATAATGTGTCTTTTGATTTAATTTTTGATTCAATTAAATCCACTTTTGAATATAAATAATCTACACTACCAAAATTAGGCTGAACAATAATAGAATGCTCATAACTTTTTTGTGTCTTGTCTAGATACAAGCCCAGACCAAAACCAACAAGAACCAAAACTGAAACCAGTATTGCATTGCGAATAAAAAACTGGATTCCTTTAAAAATAGAAGTGCCAATCCAATCAAAAAAATTTCCAATTTTTTTGGAAACCTGATTCAAATCTATTTCTTGATCCTCTTGGTTATTGGGCACATTTGTACTCATTTATAGTTATTATTTTACGTTGAAAATTTGTTCCAATATTTTAATTGTGATCAAGTAAGTTGGTTTTACACCTGTTGTTCCTAAACCACCTGAAGCCAGTGTACTTCCTGTTTCAAGCGGATTATCTGAAGCGTAATAGGCATAACGTACTTTGATGTCATGAGGAACACTTCTTCTAATTTTTGAGGCCGATTGAATGGCTTTTTGATAATAAGAACCTTCCATTTCAAGACCAATAATTCCCCAAGTTGATTCGTGGAAAAACTTTAATAAATCTCTGTTCTGTAATGACGTACCTAACACAGTTACCATTGGTCCCGCAAAAACTGCAATGTCATTTCCTTCAAACATCTCAGCCGTTAGTTCGTTTTCAAAGAAATAATTGTCTGCTGTTCCTTCGTTAATATGCGCATTAGGAATCATGATATCTCCTTTTCCTCCCTCTAAAATTCCTGCTTTACCCATGATAGAAACCGATTCTACGTTTAATAAAGTGTCTTTCTTAAAAGGTTTCAACAACTCGTCAATTGTCTCATAGGCTTGTTCCCCAAAAGCATAATCCATCACTATTAAAACTGGTTTTTTATCATCAGTCTTGGCACCAGGAAATGAGGTTTTAGCCCAATTAATCTTGGCTGTATCAAAAATTTGCACATCAATATTAGTTCCTGATGTATCTGGCAAAGAAATCATTCCTTGTTTTATTGCAACTGCAGTAACTTGATTGCGTACCTCATCAGCTCCGGATCTACTTAACTCTTCATAAATAAAGAAATCCGATTTGTCTTTGAACTTCGTTTTTAAAACTTCAGTTGCAAAAATCGAATTCATCACACTGTGCATATTGGCACTAATTACGTGAATTGGTCGGTCTAAAAGTTGATTCTCTTTTAAAACCTCTTTAATATTGGTAGCCCAAACTTCGCCATGAATGTGGTGTCCTAAACGTTCTCTTAAAATTGGACTAAAAGTGATGGTTCTCTTGTTGTCATCAACTATTTCTTCAATAGCTAATTTTCCTAACCAATAAATCACGTGTAAAAAACGGTCTGGTGATGCTGCTGAACCAAAGGCATCATAAATATCCAAAACCTCAGCAAAAGTTCTACCTAATATGTTAGCTGCATGCGAGATGGCTTTTTCTTTCTCTACTTGCGTAAGCTTTTTCTTTTGAGAAACTGCCTGTTCTAGTTTGTACCAGTCACGAGAAACCTCACCAGCATCATCGAGTAAAACACGGTTCCTGATTTTGTGCGATTCAATAAATATAAAGGTCAAGTGCGTTAAAATATCGTAAATATCTGATCGCCCTCTTGTAATTTCGACATTCATTTGCTCCTCATCAATTCGGTAGCAATTACGACGTCTTTTTGGAGGAACAATAGCTTGAAAATGCGATTTAGAGTAACCTTCGTCTGAAGTAAGATTGATAAAACGACATTCTTCAATTCCTACCGGCAAACGTTCAATTACGTATAAAAGTCCGTTCAATTCTACTTTCTCTTCGGCAATATTTCCGTAAATTTCTGGTCGTAAAGCAAGCAACGCTTCACGAAGTGTATCACCTGACACTCCCATTGGCTTATAAAATCCTCTATTAAAAAGATGGCGCATGGTGATGTACATTTTTTCAATGGCTGCTGATGATTCTTGAGCTCTTGAGCGCGATATATTTTTTGTTTCTTTCATTTTCTACTTATTTTCTAACCTGCAAAGGTATGACATTTATTCTCTTTTTAACAAATCCACTATCTTTCTATCATTCGAAAGTCTTGGAATTTTGTTTTGACCCCCTAATTTCCCAATCGATTTCATGTATTCTTGGAAACCGTTTTTAACTACTTTGGTAACCACCACTTTTTGCAACACCTTGCCCACAATCAAATCATCATAATACATGTTTTGTTTTCGCATGGCATTGTCCAGCGCTTCAGCAAAATTCTCTAAATCTTCTGGTTCTCCCGATCCTTCGGAATCAAATTCTATAAACCATTCGTGATACGGTAATCCCTCGACTGGCGTGATTTGTGGGGCTACTGTAAATTCATTAATTCTGATTGATGTTCCTATGATGGCTTCTTGCAACGCACTTTCTACTTCCTTACCAATAACATGTTCTCCAAAAGCCGATATGTAATGTTTGATTCTGCCAGATACAATGACGCGATACGGTTTTAAACTCTTAAACTGAACGGTATCACCAATATTATACCCCCAAAGTCCTGCATTGGTAGAAATTATCAAAACATAATTGACATTCAATTCAACCTCGCCAATGGTGTAACGTCTTGGTCCCGAACCATCGGGATCGGTATAAAATTCGTCACTTTTGATAAACTCATAAAAAATTCCGGAGTTCAGCAGTAGTAACATTCCTTTTTCCTTTTGAGAATCTTGATACGCAAAAAATCCTTCCGAAGCTGGAAATAATTCAATGCTGTCTACTTTTCGACCTATTAAATTCTCAAACTTCGCCCGATACGGTTCATAATTCACACCGCCGTAAATGAACAAATTAAAGTTTTTAAAAATTTCGCCCACAGGCTTCCCTCCTTTTTGATGCAATTTTTCAAAATACATTTGCACCCACGACGGAATCCCTGAAATCACAGCCATATTCTCGTGGAACGTTTCCTCTACAATGGCGTTTACTTTGGTTTCCCAATCTTCAATGCAATTGGTGTCCCAAGATGGCATTCTGTTTTTTTGAAGGTATTTTGGAACAAAATGCGCTACAATTCCGGATAAGCGCCCTAATTTTATTCCGTTTTTTTCTTCTAAAAGTGGGCTTCCTTGCAAGAAAATCATTTTACCATCTACAAAATCAGCCTTACCCGTTTCATGAATGTAATGCAATATTGCGTTTCGAGCTGCCTCAATATGATACGGCATTGATTCCTTAGTCAACGGAATGTACTTTGCTCCTGATGTTGTTCCTGATGTCTTAGCAAAATACAAAGGTTTCCCTTTCCATAGAATATCTGCTTCGCCTTGTACCACTCGGTCAACATAAGGTTTTAACGCCTCATAATCTCGAATAGGAACTTGCTTTGCAAAGTCTTTTTCGGTTTTTATACTTTCAAAATGATGGTCTTTTCCAAACTGAGTAGTGCTTGCTTGAGCAATTAATTGTTGTAATACTTTTTGCTGTGTAGCAACTGGTTCTGCTGCCCATTTTTGCGTTTTCTGGTATATTTTATGTGCAAATAATTTTGCAGCAAATGATTTTATTGACATTATGTAAGTGCTTCTTTTTAAAGATTTTTAGTTTGACTTTTTAGTTTTAGAACCTGATGTTTTTGCTTTTTGGTCCTCAAGTGCAACTTGTTCTCGTAACTCCAACTCAGCATCAGTAGCGGACAAGTCTATTTCTTTATCTGAAGTAGTTGCCGATTCTAAAATGGAATCCTTGTTGAATTTTGCGTATTCTAATTTTCCGGTCAATACCTTTTTTATTCCATTCAAATAATCCTCATTTTGTTTAATAGCCTTAGACAAAGAGTCTGATTTTAAAGCAAGTTCTATGGCTTCTCTTTTTAATTTTGAGGATGAATAGCCTGGTATAAACTCTCTCAAAGGAGTAAATGCAATTATAAAAGTAGTAACAATTATAATAAGTATTGCCCCTACACTCGCTACTACAAATACATTCATTAAAGTAAGTTTCAAGGAAAAAGTTTCTTCAAAAGTATCCTCGTTTAAGATAATTAAACGCCTCTTATTGAATAAATTTTCCTTTATTAATTTACGTTTTAGTCTTTTCTTGGACATAGAATTTGTTTATCAAACAAATATAACAATAATTG
>NZ_MTCA01000023.1:0-25864 GCF_002150205.1 Flavobacterium sp. FPG59
ATATTTCTTTATGTAAATTTGTAGCTATAAAAATTCTAAACCATGAGACCAGACTTATTTCAATCACCAGATTATTATAACTTAGACGATTTACTAACCGAAGAACACAAACTAGTGCGGGAATCGGCACGTGCTTGGGTAAAAAAAGAAGTATCGCCTATTATTGAAGACTTTGCACAACGTGCTGAATTCCCGAAACAAATTATAAAAGGTTTGGGTGAAATTGGTGGTTTTGGTCCATACATCCCTGTTGAATACGGAGGTGCTGGTTTAGACCAAATCTCCTACGGTTTAATCATGCAAGAAATTGAACGCGGAGATTCTGGAGTTCGTTCTACTTCATCTGTTCAATCATCGTTAGTGATGTATCCTATCTGGAAATACGGTAACGAAGAACAACGCATGAAATATCTACCAAAACTAGCTACTGGAGAATTCATGGGTTGTTTTGGCTTGACCGAACCTGATCATGGATCTAATCCGGGTGGCATGACAACCAATTTTAAAGACATGGGTGACCATTACCTTTTAAATGGTGCTAAAATGTGGATTTCTAATGCTCCGTTTGCTGATATTGCCGTAGTTTGGGCTAAAAATGAAGAAGGTAGAATTCACGGTTTGATTGTAGAGCGTGGTATGGAAGGTTTCACTACTCCAGAAACGCACAACAAATGGTCGCTTCGTGCATCATCTACTGGAGAATTAATTTTTGACAACGTGAAGGTTCCAAAAGAAAACCTTTTACCAAATAAATCTGGATTAGGAGCCCCACTTGGTTGCTTAGACTCGGCTCGTTACGGAATTGCGTGGGGTGCTATTGGTGCTGCTATGGATTGCTACGATACCGCTTTGCGTTATGCTAAAGAAAGAATTCAGTTTGACAAACCAATTGCGGGAACCCAATTGCAACAAAAGAAATTGGCCGAAATGATTACTGAAATCACAAAAGCACAATTGCTAACTTGGAGACTTGGTGTTTTACGAAATGAAGGAAAAGCAACAACGGCTCAAATCTCGATGGCCAAAAGAAACAATGTTGATATGGCTATCAATATAGCTCGTGAAGCCAGACAAATTTTAGGCGGAATGGGGATTACAGGAGAATACTCAATTATGCGCCACATGATGAACTTAGAATCTGTAATTACATACGAAGGGACACATGACATTCACTTGCTAATTACAGGTATGGATATCACTGGAATTCCAGCTTTTAAATAGTAGTAAACGTTTATTAAAGTATACTTAAAAATGATAATAAAGGCTTCTTGGAAACAAGAAGCTTTTTTATCTTTACACAAAAATACCACCTATGAATATTGCCACAATAAACAATAGTATTCAATCACAAAAAGAACAATTACTGCAGCACACATTGTACAACAAAGTGAGAACAATTGAAGATTTACAGTGTTTTCTTGAAAATCACGTCTACGCTGTTTGGGATTTTATGTCCCTTTTAAAAGCACTTCAATCTAAGCTTACCTGCACATCAACGCCATGGTTTGCTACTCCAAATCCTGAAACGAGATATTTAATCAATGAAATTGTATTAGCCGAAGAATCAGATCTAACTCTTGATGGTAAACGTTCCAGTCATTATGAAATGTATATTGAGGCCATGGAAGCGTGTCAAGCAGATACCAATGGAATCAAAAGCTTTTTACAGGAAGTAGACTCTTTGAAAAATATTTTTGTAGCGATTAAAACTAGTAATTTACATCCCAACATTAAAGCTTTTTTAGACTTTACTTTCCGAGTTATTGAAGAAGGTAAATCTCATGAAATTGCCGCTGCTTTCACTTTTGGTAGAGAAGATTTAATTCCAAGTATGTTCACTGAAATCTTGAAAAACTTTCAAGCTAATTTCCCTGAAACAGACTTGAGTAAACTTATCTATTATTTTGAAAGACATATTGAACTTGACGGTGACGAACACGGACCAATGGCCATGAAAATGATCACAGAGCTATGTGGTACTGACGAACAAAAATGGTCAGATGTGGAGGAAGTTTCGAAAATGGCATTAGAAAAAAGAATTGGACTTTGGGATGCTATAGAGGAGTCATTAACACTAAATGTTGCTTTGGCTTAAGCCAAGATTTTAAATAATAAATACGGTAAAGAGTAGGCTTATGGACTACTTTTTACCGTATTTTTTTTATCTTTAGTGCACTAAAAAGCAAAGATGTCATCCCAAAAAAGATTAACAAGAGCATACACAGAAGCAGCAAGAATTCCCTTTGATGACACATCAAAATTCATTTTATTTAGTGATTGCCACAGAAGTGATAATAGTTTTGCAGATGACTTTGCAGACAATAGAAATGTCTATTTTCACGCCATGACCCAATATTACAAAGAAGGCTTTTCTTATTTTGAACTTGGTGACGGTGATGAATTATGGGAAAACGTCTATTTCAAAACCATTTTTGAAGCCCATAAAAGCGTGTACTTGTTGTTAAAAAAATTCCACGATTCAAATCGGTATTTTAAAATTTGGGGGAATCATGAAATGAATTTTAAAGACAAAAAAAGTGTTGAAAAAATACTATTTACCTATACCAATACTCAAAACGATACCGTTCAGCCCTTGTTTACTGGTATTCAATGCCATGAAGCTTTAGTACTACAACATAAAGAAACCAAGCAAGAATTGTTTTTAACCCACGGTCATCAAGCCGATTATATGAATTATGTAGGTTGGAAAATAAATCGGTTTTTAGTACGAATATTATGGAGACCACTGCAAATATGGGGCATCTCTGATCCTACAAGTCCAGCAAAAAATTATGTGGAACGCATAAAAATTGAACTCAGAATAAAAAAATGGATTGCAAATAACAATAGGAAACTTACCATTGTAGGACATACACACAGACCTTGTTTTTCTTATCCCAATGCTCATTCTGTCCCTTACTTTAACGATGGTAGTTGCGTACATCCGCGTAGCATAACCGGAATAGAAATCGTTGAAGGAACCATAACTTTAATAAAATGGTTTATTGATACTAAA
Source organism: Flavobacterium sp. FPG59 (assembly GCF_002150205.1). Classification (NCBI taxonomy): domain Bacteria; kingdom Pseudomonadati; phylum Bacteroidota; class Flavobacteriia; order Flavobacteriales; family Flavobacteriaceae; genus Flavobacterium; species Flavobacterium sp. FPG59. The sequence goes on from NZ_MTCA01000023.1 coordinate 3,017, forward strand.
GAAGATGGTACGCTGCAAGTAGTAAAAGAAATCCTTGAAGGCCCCACACTTTTAAAAGACTATATTTAAACTGTTTCGGAAAAATTACAACACAGAACAAAATTAAAAACCAGTTTTACACAGCAAATTTTTACTTGGATTTCCAAATAAAACCATCTAGCAAGTAATGGGTAAATTGAGGTACTGTGAGTAAGGGAACCAAGATAAATTGCCAGCTAGAAAAATCATAACTAGCAACAGCAAACTGATCGTTCCAAACCAAAATTTCCCAAAAATATTCTTCACAAAAAGCAATAAAAAGCACAAAGCCTATAAAAAGCAGTACACCTCTAGCGCCACGTAGAGAACCTAAAAAACGATATGAATTGGTACTATTTTTTTGAATGTCGTTTAGATAAATCAAAGCCATATACGGAATACCGTGAGACACAACATTGAGTAACGTAAAAACCAAATCATTATTAAAATATACGATTCCGAAATACCATGATAAAAAAGTTCCTGCAATAATGGCATTTTTTGGAATATTAAAATACTGATCTTTTACATATTTATACCCCGTAAAAACTAGATAACTTACAAGAATTAGTGAGTAAACCCAACCCAAAACACTTAAAATCCCTTGATGTTCAAGTTTTACAAAATCATGGGGCGTGAACCAGTTGAAGGCTCTAGGTGTTGAGAAAAACCAATACAACATAGGATATCCTGTAGCGGTATAAATAACTAAAGCATCGTAAAAAGTACTCCACTTGGTTTTTACTTCTTTACGTGAATACAAGCGCATGAATCCATATTGCTGCCTTATAAAATGAAAAACAGCTACATACGCCAAGACTGACCAAAAGACAAGGCTTCCAAAACTAAAGAGAATCATACCAATTACAAAACATAAAATCGGGAGAAAAATCAATAAGAACCGTCTTTTTTGAAATGCCTCTGGAACAAAATACGTTTTAAACAAGGTAGCATACACATGAGCCACATCTATAAAAACAATCAGAAACAACCAGGTATAAAAGGAAAAATGCTCCTCCACATACTGTAACGCATCTTGAAATAGAAAAACGACAGCAACCACAAAAAAAGCAGGTGCTAGAATAAAAACAACATCTGTTTTGGGCTTATCAATCCACGGTTGTTCCATCTAGAATTGTGTTTACAATGTTAATACCTTGATGAAATGCTTCTTCAAAAATTGAAATTCCAGCCAAATCAGAATGAGCAAAGAAAATCCGATTATCAATGCTAGCTGAAGCTTCTTTTTTGGCTTGACCAAAAATAAAATCCGGAACAGGACTAATCATTCCATGTCCCAATCTATGAATGTGTATGTCCTCTATAAAACTTTCAATGGTGGGATGCGCCATTTTTAAATCGTTAAGAACTATTTGTTTCCAATAGTTTTCATTTTGGGAGTACAAAAGTCTGCGATTTTTCTTGATCTCAACCGTTGAAAAACTATAGTAGTACGTAATCACTTTTTTGGGTTGGATTTGCTGTACCGTTTGGTGTTGGTCGTAGATATACCCCAACCCTTTTGAACCATAAATTACATTGTCCCAACACAAAGGAAAACTACCATTATCTGGAAGTTCTGAAACTACTAGAGTTGCCAAAAACCATGGTGCGTAATGAAAATCTTTAGTGATTTTTTTTCGATCCTTAAAAAAGTATTGATTGACAAACTGAGGTGTAGCCATAATAACCTTATCGGCAATTATCTCAAGTGAAGTTTGATTTTGCGCATCATATGTGGCAGCAATTACTTTATTATTTTCAATTTTTATATCAAAAACAATGTGGTTGGTTAGCGTTTTAGAATGAGTATGTTTTTTTAAATGTGAAGCTAAACGTGCATTGCCTTCGGGCCAAGTAAGTACGGTATCATTTCCATCTGGGGCCGTGTCTTGCTTACGAGCTGCAAAGTAGTGAATACCCGCCCAAGCCGAAACTTCTTTGATACCCAAACCAAAATCATCTCTACAGCAATAATCAATGTAATTCAAGAGTGGTTGCGCTGTATACCCATCTTGCGCGCACCATTGCAGCATTGTCATTTTATCTAAAGCCCGTATGGATGAGTCCTGAGAAGATTTGGCTAAAGGAATATCAAAATAATACACTCCGTTTTTATCTTTACCCGTTCTAAAAGTGCTCATCTTCAGGAAAAAATCTTGAATTTGTGCATCTTCATCTGGCGTGTTTCCTGTTTTTGGTACCAAACCTTCCTGCCAATTGTTTCTATAAAACAATCTTTCATCTGGTGCAAATGTGAGTTGTTGCGCATCAAATATTGGAAACCCCTCATGGTCATAACCTTGAATAATGGCTTCTTCCTCAAGAAAATCAAGCAGTTCTTGATCGGCTTTATTAGGTAATGGTAAGTAGTGCGCTCCTAGCGGATATTTAGAATACTTGTTTTCCCCACTTGATGAATTTCCTCCCAAATGGTTTTCTAATTCCACCACTAAAAAATCATGAATTCCTTTTTTTGAAAATTGCCTAGCAGCACTTAGCCCAGATATTCCGCCTCCCACAATTAAATAGGGAATATGAATTTGCTTGGTTGGTTTTGGAAAGTTTTTGGTAAGCAATCGGTGCCCCAAGATATGATTAGTGCCAGACAAACGAATAAGAACCTGAATCACTTTTTCTTGACAAGCCTGCAAAAACGGAACAGCTAATAAAGCTAATCCAACCGTTTTTACAAAAAAACGTCTGGAGGTATTATAATTTTCCCCATTCTTCATCAAAGTAGCGCACTAAAATTTGGTTATCTAATCGATTGATTTCAATGTCTTTTGAAATCATATCTTTGGCAAAATAATTGAATTTATCAAACTGATAATTATAAAAACGCAACCCTTCTACTTGCCTGTTTACTGAGTTAAAATTAGTTTGAAACCCATTCATAGCAATTGAAAATCCCCATTCTCCAAAAGAGGGAACATAGGCATGATACGCATCCACCTGAGGAAAAACTTCCATCATGGTTTTATTGATACACCAAAACGATTTTGGAGCAAAATACGGCGAGGTTGTTTGCACTACCACCACGGCATCAGGAGTTAAAATTTGTTTGAGGGTACTGTAAAAACTCCAAGAATACAACTTCCCTAAACTGTAATTTGATGGATCTGGAAAGTCCACCACCACTACATCATATTGTTTTTTGGTATTCTTAGCCCATACAAAAGCATCTTTGTTGAGTACTTCTACTTTGGGATTATTCAAGGAATTTGCATTGAATTTAGTTAAAACAGAATTGGTTTGAAACAACTTGGTCATGCCTTCATCAAGATCGACAAGAGTCACTTTTTTAACCTCTTTGTATTTCAAAATTTCTCGAACGGCTAACCCGTCACCACCGCCTAAAACCAACACGTTATCTACTTTTTTGGCCATAGACATAGCCGGATGCACCAGTGCTTCATGATATCGGTATTCATCTGTTGAACTGAATTGCAAATTATTATTCAAATACAAGCGGTAATCGCTCTTGTTATGAGTAAGCACAATGCGCTGGTAGGGAGTTGCATTTGAGTAAATAATATTTTCCCCATACAGTTTACCCTCAGAATATGACAAAATAGAATTGGAAAACAAGTACACTACAAACAAGATTAAGAAAGCTCCAATGGCCTTGGTTCTTAATAGATATACGCTCTTCAATTCAGATTTTAAAAGAAAGCACAAGGCAATGGCAATACTCACGTTGATCATCCCAAAAAACAAGGAAGTTCCCATGATTCCGAGTTTAGGAACCAATACTAACGGAAATAATATGGATGCCAATAATGCTCCAATGTAATCAAAAGTAAACACATTAGAAACCAAGTCTCTAAACTGTACTTTGTCTTTTAAAATGTTCATCAACAATGGGATTTCAAGTCCTACAAGACAGCCCGTTATAAACACTAAAAGGTATAAAATAAATTGAAAAGAGTACACACTCTCAAACAGTAAGAACAGTACAACCGAACTTAAACCACCTATAAGCCCAACCAAGATTTCAATTTCAACAAAAGTGTTGAGCATGTTCTTTGTTAGAAATTTAGAAAAATAAGAACCCACTCCCATGGAGAAAAGATAGACCCCTATGATAAACGAAAACTGTTTTACAGAATCACCTAATAAATAACTAGCAAGCGTTCCTGCGACTAGCTCATAAACCAAACCACAGGTTGCAATTGTAAAAACAGCAAAAAGGAGCAGGTATTCAAACTTTAAAAATTTTTTACCCATGTATTGCGGCACTAATAATCATTGAAAAACCAATAATAAGTGCACCAAAGACAATAGCTACAGCGGTATTATTTTTTTCTGTAATTTCTTTCCAAGTATTCTCGGGAGTTAGTTTTTCAATAATAAAGTACGCTATCAATAAAATGATAATTCCTAAAAGTGAAAAAACAAGCGAATTTAAAATAGGTTTTGAAGTGATAAATTCCATATTTGAAAGTTTAAAATTAATTTATTTATGATAAAAACGGTTTACAGCACCGCGTGAATTTGAAGAGGAAGGTCTATAATTTTCGGTAGATTCGCAATCACACAACTGACTTCCAGAGGTGTTGTAATATAAAAACAATGCATAAAAAAGTGCTCCTATTACAAGTGAAAGAGCATTACCGCGCATAAAATCTAAAATCTTATCCATACTTAAGAATTAAAAAAAGACTCGTTGGTTTCTCCCCATCTTTTAGCTTCGAAATTTTTCTCTACATAATACAAGACCAGTACAAAAACAACCATAATTATTAAAATGAGCCAAATATTTCTGGATGAAGGCTCGCTCCACACCACTTTTACATTCATAAAATCACTGTTAACATCTTCAGGAGCTTTCATTGGGGTGATGTTTAAATGATAGGTGCCCGCTGGGATACCACATAAATTAAACTCCTCTGAGTTAGAACCTTCGGACCATGACTCACCATCTGTGTAGCCTGAATAACGCTCAATATCTTTACTAGCATAGACTTCTTCGCCTGTTTTTTCGTTGATAAGTGCTACTTGAACATTGACCCATGAATTGCTCACGGGTGCATACAACTGTACTTTTAATGGTGCAGCGCTACCGGTGAGTGTAAAACTAGGACTTACAAAATCTTTATTAGTAAAGTTTGCCAATGCTAGTTGGGCATCCAGCACTTCTGTTCGAACACGCTCTTTGTTTAAATACCAGTTAGACACTAAAATTAATGCCAAAACACAACATAAAGTAATGGCTAAATTACGCAAGTTAAACAGAAAAGGCTGCACCATTCCTACACCAACTTTAGTGGGTAAATAAGAAGCATTGAAGGCTTTTTTTACAGCTGCTTTAGAAATGTGTTTCCCCAAAAAAGCATTTTGTTCGCTTCCATTTCGTTCAAAAGAAAGTACTTGAGGCGGATTTATATACTCAATGAGCTCTGCTTTCTCAAAAATATCAAAGTCAAAAAAACCGCGAGCCGCTATTAATTTGGGATAGAAATAATCATATCTATCAAAAGTTAGTTCTTCATAATCAACCGTTAATGGATGATTCCCTACTTTTGAAGCAAATTCTATTTCTTCAAGAATGATCCAGTGCCCATCGGCTTCGGATAGATATAAAAAATTTTCTTTGCCTTGCAGGATGTATTCCGTCCATTCAAATCCTTCATTTTCTTTGACCAAAATCCCCGTAATGGTGTAATCGGTATTATTAAAAACACCTACTTGACCTATTTCAAATTGGTCAGTAAAGGTGTAAGGTCTTAGTTGATCTTTAAATCGTAAACCATCTCGTTCTTGATAAACATAAACACAATTGGTACACGCATAGATTTTTACATCAAAGTTTAGATCTAATTGTGTGGTATGATTGCAATTTGTACAGGTAACTTCCATGCGTATTATCTGTTAATTTCGAAATCTTTTATTAGCACCCCATCAAAATAAGCCACATAGGCAGCCATTACATCTTTTACTTTTTGTGAATTGTCTTGTAAATAATTGCACAAATAGACATCTAAAGTCAGCTGGTTGTACTCAGGCCAAGTGTGAATACAAATGTGGGATTCTTTGAGGCAAAATGAAATGGTGAAACTTCTATTTTCGAAATCATGAACTACGACACCTACTTTTTCTAGCGAAAATTGAGTCAGAATTTCTTCTGTAACCTTAGTGAAACCGGCACTATCCGTTAATTTTTGAGTATCCTGAACTTGCAAGGTAACTAGTTTATGCAATCCAGGGGAATAGGTCGTAAGGTCCATGTATTCGTAATGAAAAATTGAAATGTGATTTTTACTGTACGAATATATCTCTTTTATTTTGAATAAAAAAAACCTCAAATAATTTTCATTATTTGAGGTTGTATGTTAGTGGTAAATTTTGCTTAATTTTCAGGAGCTAATTCTAATTCTAATCCTTCTAACTCTTCTGTAATTGGGATTTGGCATCCCAAACGGCTGTTTGATTTAACATAAAAAGCTTCAGATAACATGGCCTCTTCATCATCACCCATTTCTGGCAGGGCAACATCATTTAAAACATAGCATTGACAAGAAGCACACATGGCCATACCGCCACAAGTTCCTTCTACAGGAAGTTCATAGGCTTTACAAAGCTCCATTATATTCATTGCCATATCTGTAGGAGCTTGTAATTCATGCACTACTCCTTCTCTATCTTTTATTTTGATTAATACATCCATGCTATTCTAGTGTGTGTGTGTGTGTTACGATTATGTTGTTAGTTACGCCCGCGTGAAGGATAGAAGCAATCCGCCAAAGCGGAGCGGATAGCCTGACCGTTTTATTGAAATAGGCTTCTCAGTTGTACTTCTTGTAGCCTATTTTAATAAAAGGGTCACGCCATACTGATGTTATAAAATATTGACAACAGTTTCTATTTGAGGAGCAAATTTTTTGATGGTTGTTTCAACACCTGCTCGCAGCGTCATTTGGTTTACGCTACAACTGGTGCAAGCTCCTTCAAGACGAACCTTTACATGTTTGTCATCTTCAATGGAGATAAGAGTAATATCGCCCCCATCTGAATTCAAGAAAGGTCTTATTTCTTCGAGTGCTTTTTGAACTTCTATTGTTAATTCTTCTGTTGTCATTTTCTTTTTTTAAAGATTGAAAGATTAGAAAATTGAAAGATTATAAATCATTTTCAAAAAATTCTAATATTATTTTTTTACCGCTGAGCAACCGGCCATTGTTGTTATTTTTACTGCTTCGGTGGCTGGTAAACTCTCGTTACGAGCTACTACCTCACGCACTACATTGCGGGTTACCTCATCAAAAATATGTTCTACTACTGAGGCCATTTGCATGGCTGCAGGACGACCGTAATCTCCAGCTTCGCGAATAGATTGTACAATTGGAATTTCCCCCAAAAAAGGTACGCCTAAATCCTCTGAAAGATTCTTAGCTCCTTCTTGACCAAAGATGTAGTATTTGTTTTCTGGTAACTCTTCGGGTGTGAAATACGCCATGTTTTCAATAATTCCTAAAACAGGAACGTTGATAGCTTCAGACAAGAACATGGATACTCCTTTTTTGGCATCAGCCAAAGCAACGGCTTGTGGTGTACTTACTACAACGGCACCGGTAATAGGCAATGATTGTACAATAGACAAGTGAATATCTCCTGTTCCTGGAGGCAAATCAATAAGCATAAAATCAAGTTCTCCCCAATCAGCATCAAAAATCATTTGGTTCAATGCTTTGGAAGCCATGGGTCCTCTCCAGATTACGGCTTGACTTGGTGCTGTAAAAAACCCAATAGATAGAATTTTTACCTCATAACTTTCTACCGGCTTCATTTTAGACCTTCCATCAACGGTAACTGATATTGGTTTTTCATTTTCAACATCAAACATGATAGGCATAGATGGTCCGTAAATATCGGCATCTAAAATCCCTACTGAAAAACCCATTTTTGCTAATGTTACAGCTAGGTTTGCTGTAACTGTTGATTTACCTACTCCTCCTTTTCCAGAGGCTACGGCTATAATATTTTTGATTCCTGGTATTGATTTTCCTTTAATTTCTGGCTTATCAGCTACTTCAACTTTAGTATTGATTTTAATTTTGGCTTCAGCCGAAACCAATTCAAGGATCGTTTTTTTGATATCATCTTCAGCGCGTTTCTTGATGTGCATCGCTGGTGTATGCAATACTAAATCAACAACTACCTCATCTCCAAAAGTGATTACGTTTGTAATTGCACCGCTCTCTACCATATTCTTTCCTTCACCAGCAATTGTAATTGTTTCTAGGGCTTTAAGTATTTCTTTTCTATCTAGTTTCATGGTGTGTTTATTTATTCTAATAGTATTTTTAGAATGCTACATTATGTTTATTTAAACTCATTTCAGATTACAAAGATAGGATGAAAAGTTAATATTTTAAAGGATTTACATTGCATTTATTGATTTATCAATCAGTAGGAATTATAACTGATTTTCAGCTTAAAATTGTTATTCAACAGCGGTTTCGGGCTGCCAAAAATGTTTCTTAAAATCAACAATCTGGTTGTCTAGCACTACAATTCCCTCGTTTTCTAGAAGTTGTTGCATTAAATTTGTGCCATCAAAGTGCATTTTGCCAGTAAGCAAACCATTTCTATTGACAACTCTGTGGGCAGGTACATCCTCAAGTGTGTGTGATGCATTCATGGCCCAACCCACCATTCGTGCTGATCGTGCTGCTCCTAGCGCTTTTGCAATAGCGCCGTATGAAGTTACTTTGCCGTACGGTATTTGCCTTACGATATCATAAACACGTTCAAAGAAATTAGTATCAGTCATGATTGTAGAGTACCAAAATGAGTTACAAGAATTATCCCCAATAGTATCGAACAATATTTACTAAGGTGACAAGAGATATCAAACCTGTAATACTGCCAATTATAGTATTCATGTTGCGCATGAGATAATCTGTCTTGTCTTGAATTTTTTGAAAAAAAGTGATATAACAATAAAAGACTAAAAAAGATCCCAAAACAACCCCAGAAACAAAAATAAAGACATGGGTAGTGTCAAAATAAAATAAATTGTAGGAAGCAAGTGTAACCCCCACAAAAACATAATACGGAATAGGGAAAAAATTAAGTGCAGAGAGCAGCATGCCTAAGAAAAAACGTGTGGACGTACTTCGTTTCTTGATTTTGTCTTTTTTCTTAACCGGTTTTTTGGCTAAAAACAAAAAATAAATGGTGAGTAAAGCAAATATTCCAAAACCTATTTCACGCAAGAGCACTATAACATCTGGACGTTCTTTTATAAATTGGGCGAAAAAAAGTGCCAAGGCCGCCTGAAAAAAGATCACAATTACTGCTCCTAGTACAAACCAGTAGGCACTACTTTTTCCTTCCTTGATATTGACTTTTGCAGCGGTCATATTGATTAAACCCGGAGGTGTAATCCCTACAAAAGCGGTAATAAAACCCAAAAACAAGGAAGTGATTAAATTCATAGTCAAAGTGCTAGTACAGAAATATCTGCATCAAATATAAAACTATTCTTTGATTTTGAATCGAATATATGTTATTGCTTTGTTAATTTCTAAGTATTGTTTTTCGTAAAAAGTTTGAAAAGCAGTTACTTCCTCTGGACTTCCTTCATTAACATACACATTGTGATTGGCATACAAAACCTCATGACCTTCACCGTGCAGCAAGCCTAGCGTGTAGCCATGCATGAATTCACTGTCTGTTTTTAAGTTTACAACACCGTCTTTTTTGAGGATTTTTTTATACAATTGTAAAAACTGTGAATTTGTCATTCTATGTTTAGTACGCTTGTATTTTATTTGTGGATCTGGAAAAGTAATCCAGATTTCATCTACTTCGTTTTCAGCAAAAATATGGTTGATGAGTTCAATTTGGGTTCTGATAAAAGCCACATTATACAATCCGGTTTCAACCGCTGTTTTGGCTCCACGCCAAAAACGGGCGCCTTTGATATCGATACCTACAAAATTTTTGTTTGGATATCTTTCAGCAAGTCCAACAGAATATTCGCCTTTTCCGCAACCTAGCTCCAGAACTAATGGATTGTCATTTTTAAAAAAATCAGTATTCCACTTCCCTTTCAAAGGAAACAAGTCTCCTACTACTTCTTCTCTCGTTGGTTGAAAAACGTTATTGAATGTCTCGTTTTCTTTGAACCTCTTTAATTTATTTTTGCTTCCCACTTTTTTTGAATATTTGGGCAAAATTAAGGAATTATATAAGATAGAATGTCAAAGTAGCAAAAAAATGAAAAATCAAGAGACAAACTCTCGATAACTAAACCTATTTTTTGCTTAAAAAAAGTGCCAGCTCTTAGTTTTTCATTCCTTGAGCCTTGAGCTTATCAATAATTACCGACTCGCTTGCTGCTTTCAATTCAATCACTTTGCTGGAATTTTCATTTGGAATGGTCATGGATAAAACATAATGCTGTATTTGCCATTGGTTATTCACTTTTACCAAAACACCAGATCCTCTGCAAATTTTCATTTGGGTGTCAAGCAATTCATCAAACCAAGCTGTAGTTCCAGTTTTATCAAAAAACAAATGTCGTTCCAGCGGTGTAAAACTCCAAGCTTTACCTTTATCAAAATGAGGTTTTGCGTAGGCTTGAAAAGCTTTTTTATCCCAATTTTCTGTTGCATCGGTGCCAATAAAAACGGCATCATCGGTCATTAAACTAAAATAGTCTTTATAGTTTGCTTCTGCTGCGGCTTTGTGCCAATTATTAAGCACGGTATGAATGGCGTCTTTATCTTTTTGCTGTTGTGCTGTTGCAAAAGGTGTTCCACACACAAAAAATACTACTGCAAATAAACACACAGACTTACTGAAAAACATTGCTTTATTCATGATTTTTGTTCCATTTAATTTTAATTTTCCCATCGACATCTGCGGCTATTAAGTGCAAGACGATGCCTTTGGTACGTTTTTCTTCTCGCTCTTTATCCGTTAAAAGTAAGTGATCTTTTTTAGGATTACGCAAAGGAATAGTCATAGCCAATCGAGTTCCTCTACCATACGAATATACTCCTTTTGCATCTAAATTCAGCACATTCGAACTCACTTTTAAAGCGTTTACCTGAATTTTTTCACCATTTATTTTGAAATCACCTGATAAATCACTGAAGGAAATATTATTTACATCCCGAAAAGGAAAGGCAAACTTGGCAATATTAGTAATAGGTTTAAAGTCTATCAACGCTCCTTTTACCACTTCAAATTTTGCTACACCTTTCATGGAGTTGGTTTTAAGCTGTCCGCCAGGTTGCAACAGTCCTTGCACTTTAGCAGTTGCGGTAAGCTTCCCTTTGACATTGCGGGGTTCAAAAGATGTGATGCCAAAGTTGTTCAATCCTTCTAAAAATTGATTCAGATTTACTTTCTGTATTTTTGTTTCTGACTGCCATTTAAAATGATCTTTCTCTGGAGTCAATTGCCCTTCAAAATCTACAGTTCCGCCTGCACATTGCACGCTGCCATTACTCACACGTAAAGAATTATTTACCAATACAATTGTTGCTTTGGTTTGGGTAGCCACAAGTTTGCTGTACGTCATTTTATCTGCTTTTAGCTTTAGTACAACTTGGCATTTATCTATGACTTCATACAATTCTTTTGAGAAAGAATCCTGTGATTTTTCTTGAATAGCTGGTTTTTTACTGCTGCTTGTTAAGGCTCCTATACATTGTTTCACATCTAAAAAAGGAGCGTAAATGTCCCAATTCACAATCATTTTTTCAGGATTTTCATAGTACAAGGTCATGAAATTGTCTATTCGTCCCTCCATAAAAACCGAGTTGCGATTGTCTTTGAAGTTAATTTTTTTAATGAGCAACGCTTTCTCAGTAAAGTCAAGTTGTATATCGGTTTTAAGAAACGTCAGGTTTCGTGGGCCATAATTTACAATAGCATCTTTAACATAAACATTCCCAGTAAACTTGGGTTTTTTAATGCGTAACTTTTGAACATCAAACTTAAAATCTAAATTCACTTTGGCTTGACCGCCAGAAAAATGCATCAATTCTTTATTGATCACTTGATTCAATTGTGTAATCGGGAAATTAGATCGAAAACTTCCAGCTGCTTCTGTTTTTTCTAAATTCAAAATGATTCCGATAGGGATTTCAAAAGGTATGGTTTTAAACTTTCCTTTCATATCGGTAATCGTAATGGCTGAATTAGCATCATTGAAACCCGCTCCTTTTTTATAATTATTGATAAACGTAGCATCAAAGGTGCAGGCTGTAATTAGTCCATCAGGAAGTTTTAAATCATTGTTTTTTATTTTGGCTTGAACTATAATTTCTGGATCCCCTGTTTTACTCATGTCTCCGTTGATGGTACATCCTACTTGAATGGGTTTCTTAAAATCAAATTGATTTATCTTTTCACTAATGTTATTGCTCAATAAACTTGAGGCTTCACGCCAAAGTAAGGTCGCGTTTAACGCAATTTTAAAAGGTGATGTATTAGGGTCTAAATTAAAACGGGCATCAACCTCAAAAAACGTATTTCCTATAGCCAGTTCCTTAGACACCACAGCAATGGAATTACTTTCGGCATTAAAATCTAAACCCAAAAGCCCATGCACTTTTTTATTTTCTATAAAACTACCCCTTTGTGTGTTAAAAGCCATGCTTCTTGCGTGCGTACTCAAATCAGCAAAGGCATGCCAATTATCTCCATCATATTGTACTTTGCTTTGCAAAGAAATGGAATCAAAATCAAACAGTTTGTGGTTTTCTTGATGCTCAGATATAAACCGAACTTGGCTTAAAATTATTTGATCAATAGATGGTGGCGATTTTTTATTCTCCTCTTTATTTTTGGGTTTAACCCGAAACAAAAGCGTATTGTCTAAACCGTTTTTCCCTTTAAAAAGATGGATTTTGGCCTGCTGAATTTCAATTTTATCCATTTCGATTTGGTTGCCTAGTAATGCTACGACGTTCAATCGCAATTCAATTTTTTCGGCACGAAGCAGCGTTCTTTTGTGCGCTTGCCACATGCTATCTTTTACTACAACTTGGCTTAAAGCCAATGTCATGCTAGGAAAACCCTTGAACAACTTATAATCTATGTCACCTATAACTACTGATGCAGTACTTTTTTCGTTAATTTTAGCATTTACAAGTGCTACAATTTCTTTTTTATGGCTTGTAAAATACCAGGAGAAGAGTCCTGTAACTAGACCCAATACAGCCACAAGTACCACTATAAAAACACCAACACTCTTTACGATTTTTTTGTAAGGCAAGGCTTTGAGATGGTTTTTTATATTCAAGATTCTTTTTTTCATACTACATGGTGCATTCTATCAAAATAAAGGTACAGGATTATCAGCTTTATATCTTTGGCAACAGCCTGAAATACAAAACTATTTGGCACCAAAAAGCTATTCAATACTCTCAACAGTACCAAACAACAAAATAGCGCCATAAAAACTAGATATTAGTTACAAGTATTTGCGCATTTGTTGTATTATTATTGGATTAGAACCCTTGTTTTGTAAGCCTGATGCAGTTAAACAAAACAAAAATTACTTTGCAAAACGTTTATTTACAGTAATTTACTATTTTTACTTTTTAAAAAAATACAAAATAAAACACACAGCAGTAGTCTTGCCACAAGCTTGACGCTATTCCATTGTGGTCGGTGAGGTTCCTATTTACCTTAATTTTGCATCACAAAACCGCTGTTTTTAAAATATTATTTGGTCTTATGAAAAAACTGTACGTTACCGCATTTTGCCTTGTTTTCATCTTGTTGTTGACCTTTGTTTCTTGCAAGAAAAAGGAACTCGCCACAAACGCTACAAAAAGCACCCCTGTATTTGAAGCCACTTTTGATAGCACTCAAATTCAAACTTTTTTTACTCAGCATCCCGCCTTGCAACAGTATCAAACCGAAGTGACGCAATTGTACCGCAAACATCAGTTCAAGTACATTTGGTATGATAAAAACGGCATCAATGAGTTTGCTGGCGTTATGTACAATAAAGTCAACAACATCAGTGAAGAAGGCGTGCGAACCAAAATACCCTACAAGGAAAAACTAGATGCTTTGTTCACAAGTACCGCCGAAACTAAAAAACCCAACATCAACACGGAGTTACTATGCTCTGCCATATATTTCTTTTATGTGGACAAAGTATTTCACGGTATTGATCCAGAGAAATCTAAAGAACTAGGATGGTTTCTACCAAGACAAAAACAATCCTATGTGGACTATTTGGACTCCTTATTAGTTGATCCTAAGTTGATTCATAAAAATGAAAAAGGTGCCATCAAGCAGTATTATTTATTAAAAAACGTTCTTGAAGAATATAGAAAAATAGAAAAAAAAGGCGGCTGGAAACCCATTCCTATTGACTCTACTGTTGCGTCCTACAAACCCGGAGACAGCGCAGCCACCATTGCAGCCATTCGCACCCGCTTGTTTATCACTAAAGATATTTCTACCGATTCTAAAAGTGCTGTTTATGACGATGAACTTGCCGAAGGAATACTGCACTTTAAGAAAAGAAGCGGCAATCTCCTGAACAAAAAGATTTTGCCAAAACACATTCGGTACATGAATGTGCCGGTTGAAAGTAGAATTAGGACTTTAATGATCAATATGGAACGCTGCAGATGGATATCAAAAGACATCACAAAATCCAAAGAACTTATTGTAGTTAACATTCCTGCCTACGAACTTACTTTTTTTAGAGACGGAAAACCCGAACTCCAGTCGAAAGTTGTTGTGGGCAAGACCCTGAATAAAACCGTGATTTTTAGCGCGCCCATGAAGTATATTGTTTTTAGACCGTACTGGAATGTGCCGCAAAGCATCATTAAAAAAGAAATCTTACCCGCTATTGCCAAAAACCCCAATTACTTGGAGCAACACAATATGGAGTGGAAAGACAACCTTGTGCGACAAAAACCTGGAAATCATAATTCTCTAGGTCTTGTGAAATTTTTATTTCCCAATTCAAATTCAATTTACCTGCATGATACGCCCTCAAAAGGTTTGTTTGGCAGAGAAGACCGCGCTTTTAGCCATGGATGCATTCGGGTTGCAAAACCAAGACAACTAGCGGCAGCCATCATGAAAGACGACCCAAAATGGAATCCTGAAAAAATTAATGCCGCCATGGATACCGGCGATGAAAAATGGTACACGCTAAAAAATAAAATTCCGGTTTACATAGGTTATTTTACCGCTTGGGTAGATCCCGATGGTGTGATTCATTTTTACGAAGACGTGTATGAGCGTGATGAAGCGCTGGCCAACTTACTGTTTGATCAATAATCAGTTCGAGTAGTGGTTTTATGTATGCTCCAAAAATGCTACTGTATAAAAGGCTCTGCTTTTGGCGAAGGAATAGATTGAATCAAACGGAATAGTTGCTCAGTATCAGCAACATCTGTCAAACGCATTTTACCATCATCTGCCATCATTTTCAATTGTCCCATATTATGGGACAGTTCACTTCCTTCGTTTTTCAGTTTTGTTTTCAGTGCACTCCAATATTTCCGTGACCTAGGACTATCCGTCAAAACTTGTATAATATCTACAATGGAGAAAAACCATTTCTCTTGTTCATTATCCCAGGAGGAACGTATTTTTTGGCTTTCGAATAATTTTATGTTTTCCATTATTTTGTTCTAATAAATTTCGTTTTCTCAAATGGCTACTTTTCAATGCTTTTTGGAATCACAGCGAGAATACTAATTTACTATTAAAATAATAAAAACTACTATTGCAATTCTAAAGATTCTTGACAAAAAAAAATGACACTATCTCCATAAGACAGTGTCATTTTTTTTTAGTGTGCCAAAAGGCTATGGATTAAAACGCTCTCTTTTTCTCGAAAGAGGTTTCTAGTACTTTTTTGATTTTATCGAGTGCTCCGTGGAAGGCTTTTTCAGTAGTATCGGCGTGGTTTGTAACTGCTACAGGCTGCATGTTGATAGGTCTAGCCTCAATGGTACAGCGCTTGTCATTTACTCCGCCTTTATCACTATTTTCATCTCCTAAATGCACCTCAAGGCGTGTTACCTTTTCCTCAAAACGAGCCAAAGTAGTGGCTACCTCATCTTGAATATATGATTTTAAGCGAGCATGTCCTTCTACGTTATTGTCTGTGTTGATTTGTACTGTCATAATTTTTATTATTTAATGTTCTATTCTCAAATTTACCGATTGCTGTATGAAAAACCGAACACCTTAATAAAATATTGGGAAAATAATACACACTTGAATATCGTTCTCGCGCTACAGCGGGTTTGGGACTAAATTAAGCCCTATTTTCGGATTTGCCAAATCATTCCAAATACAAAACCAACTTTCCATTATGCCAATTGCCCAAATCCGTTGTAGCATTTGTTGAACTAAACCTACGGTAGCTTGCGAGCCTTAAAATAAATTCCTTTCAAAAACAACCATTAAAAACAAATTCAAAAACTATTTTTTGTATTTTTGCAATAGAATAAGGACGTTTCTATTTACATTACTTAATTGATTTTCAATACATTGTCGATAATTCCATAATAGAAATAGAAACACTTCTCAAATAGCCTTATTTACACTTTTCGATAACTCCATATTACAAGATAATTGCCGGTTCCGTTCAACACGAGTTTCATTGTTCGTGCTTCGCACGCAACGAAACTCTAGCTGTTTGCAACAGTTATTTAATTATTTCTAGTTTATGATGGTTCGGCTGTCTTGAATACCATCGAATTGCTTGTGAACTTGCTTCTTTCATAAATTCATTTAGATCATTGATTTCTTCCACATCTATTTCATCGCCAGTTAAGTTAAAATTTGATTTTGCGTGAACAACTTTATTTCGAGTTTTGTATATAATTTTTGCAGCAATATTACTAGCAGTATTTATATTTTGTTTGTCAAGTGAGTAAGTGATTTCAGTTATATTTAGATGTTTTTTTATTTTCTTTTTAATTGATAATGGTAATTTTTTAAATAATCCAACAAAATCGATACAAGAAATAAATGAAGCCTTAATTAAGTCTTCATCATTGGATTTATCACGCATAGAATTAGCAAGCTCAAATACTGATCTTATAAAGTCCCCATCTTCAAATGAACTTTTTGGTGCATCAAGTTTTTTTCTCATTAATTCATTTGCTTCGATATTTACAGCTATCGGTGCGAAATGCTCTAAAACCTTATAAAAATTGAGGAATTTTAATTCTGAATCCTTTATTTGTACAGCAGAAACAAAAAGTTTCATCCCTTCGTTAAACGGTTCTAGTTCTCTAAGTGTTTGTGTTAGTTTTTCTGTATCGTCATATTCATAATAATCATCTATAGGATTTCTAATTTCAGAAAAATTTAATGCAATGCCTGTGCTATCAGCAACTTCAAAAATAAAGGAATTTAAAAGGTCAATTTCTTTTTCTTTAGTCAAAACATTTTCTACCTTATCATAAATAATTTCAATTGAAATATACTGGCTAAATGTACCCCAATAATCTCTGTCATATTCTCCAAGTTTTGTTGCTGCTAAACCAACAATTATAGATTCAGTTAAGATGTTTATTCTAGTTCCATTTAATGCAGTTGTTTTGATATCGCTATATTCACTCAGAACATGGTTTTCTTCTGAATCGGTTGCTGCAACTATATAGTAACTACGTAGGTTAGTTTTGGTATAATTCTTATTAATAACTTTGATTGATTTAATTTCATTTCCAAGTTCTAAGAATTGAGATGTTTCAATTGAAGCAATATCGTGTTCACCAGGAAAACTAATATCAATGCTTTCAATGTCTTCTTTCTCCTCAACTATTTCCTGTATTCTTTCTTCTGAAAAAAGTAATTCCTCTTCATAATCAGCAAAATAATCGGCAAAACCGATAATAACCTTATTTATTTCGTTTATTTCAAGTAATTGTTCTTTTGTAAGTTTCATTTTTTTTTATAATTGTTGTTAACTAATATAAATGCCATGAAACAAATCCAATCTATCCAAATATAGATAGCTTCATACCATTTCAATAGCTCTTACTTCTACGAAAATAATCATAATAATTTTCTTAACAATAGAAATCTTCATATAACTTACAAATCCGTTAACAAGTAACAAATACTACAAAAAAAGCCCAAGAATCAAATCTTGGGCTTTTGGCATCTGCTAAAACAAAAAAACCACTTCGTTACAAAGTGGTTTTCTAGTTTTATTTCTCTCTAATATAAATATCGATTGGCACTCCTGAAAAATCCCAATTTTCTCTAATTTTATTTTCAAGGTAACGTTTGTACGGTTCCTTAACATATTGTGGCATATTGGCAAAAAATACAAACTGAGGCGTTTGTGTAGGCAACTGCATGCAATATTTAATTTTCACATATTTTCCTTTGGTAGCTGGTGGCGGATAAGCCTCAATTACCTTTAGCATGAATTCGTTAAATTTAGAAGTCGCAATACGCTGCTGTCTGTTTTCATACACTTTAACCGTAGCTTCTAATGCTTTTAGCAAACGCTGCTTGGTCAAAGCCGAAACAAAAAGAATTGGCACATCCGTAAACGGCATTAATTCCTTCTTGATTTTCTCTTCGTAATCGCGGGTTGACATCGTATCTTTCTCAACCAAATCCCATTTGTTTACCAAGATTACTACCCCTTTGCGGTTTTTTTCGGCCAACCAAAAAATACTTTGGTCTTGTCCTTCAAATCCACGTGTCGCGTCAATGACAAGGATACAAATATCAGCATGTTCAATAGCACGCACAGAACGCATTACCGAGTAAAATTCTAAATCTTCCTTAACCTTAGCCTTACGACGAATTCCCGCAGTATCTACCAAGTTAAATTCAAACCCAAAACGGTCAAACTTCGTATCAATAGCATCACGCGTAGTACCCGCAATGTCCGTAACCATAAAACGTTCTTTACCAATCAAGGCATTAATAAAACTTGATTTACCCGCATTTGGTCGCCCAACTACTGCAAAACGAGGCAATACCACTTCCTCTTGAACAGGTTCTGGTTTTACCGGGAAAGCATCAATTAAAGCATCCAATAAATCTCCTGTTCCACTACCTGATATACTGGCAAAAGTAAAATAATCTCCTAAACCTAAGTTGTAAAACTCTAAGGCATCTTTCTCACGCATGGCGTTGTCTACCTTGTTTACCGCTAGCAAAACCGGCTTAGTCACTTTACGCAACAAGCGCGCCACAACATCATCCATAGGCGTTATGCCTTCCTCAACATCAACCACAAAAATGATGACATCGGCTTCATCAATAGCAAGTTCTACTTGTTTGCGGATCTCGCCCTCAAACACGTCATCAGAACCTTTTATGTATCCTCCGGTATCAATTACAGAAAATTCTTTTCCGTTCCACTCGCTTTTACCATAGTTTCTATCGCGGGTCACCCCAGATACTGAATCTACAATAGCTTCTCTTCTTTGTATCAGCCTATTAAAAAGGGTCGATTTCCCCACATTAGGTCTTCCTACTATCGCAACAATGTTATTCATAATATAATTTGAAAATTCGTTTTTCCGAAACCTTATTTTTCCGTTTCGGGTGGCAAAGGTAGTGTTTAAAAGCGTGATTATCAATTTTTTTCGAATATTAGCCACATTAGCAAAACCTAACCACCTCATCTTCAAAACAAAACTCACAACCGTACCACTACCCTTTGTATTTATTCGTTCTTCGAATATTCTAAAATATCGCCTGGCTGGCAATCTAAGGCTTTACAAATAGCCTCCAAAGTACTAAACCGAACCGCCTTAGCCTTTCCTGTTTTTAATATGGATAAATTAGACAAGGTTAAATCTACTTTCTCCGAAAGCTCGTTCAATGACATCTTGCGCTTGGCCATCATCACATCTAGGTTTACAATTATTGCCATAACTTAAATGGTTAGTTCGTTTTCTTGCTGCATTTCGATTCCCTTTTTTATAATTTGCCCAATTACTAATAAAATAACACTGGTAAACCACCACACATCACCACCACCAAAACTTAAATCGGCAACATTAGGCATTTGTAGTCCGTCTTGAATCAAATTCTTTGTAAAGCCTGCTCCCCACAATGAAAAAAGTCCAATTCCAAAAGAAATACTAGCCACCAAATCGATAAATTTCTTGAGAGAATCATTAAACGGTTGTGCCAAATCAATTTTTTTACTGTGAAAAACAAGTACAATAGTATAAAACAAGATCGCTTTCAACACCGCAACAATACACATTAAAACAGTCAAAGTCACATAATGCGACTGGTTGAAGTAATACAAAGCTTCCAAATCAACCTCTGTCCAAAACTTACTTGCCCCAGCAGGATTGAGCAGCAACGTAAAAACAGTGTTAAAAATAAAGCCACCCGCCTGGATGCAAAGACCCACAAAAATAATCCAAGATACCACTTGCAGTACTTTAAAAACAAAATTGGTTTTTCTAGACATGATACAAAGTATTTAAAATTAAAACACAAATATATCATTATTTATTGAAAAACAATAAAAATACATTATTTATCAAAATATTTTTATCGCTTTTAAAATTTTCAGGAGCCATTCCAGCGCTACAATACAACTCCTCGCGCCTCAAGGAGCTGTTGCAAAGCCCGTGCAGGAGCTTCCTTTTGTCGCTCTACACGCGCAGCAACAACATCCTTTTTTCGCTGCGGGGTTTTCTTTTCGCTCTGGGCTAAAAAAAAATCAGTACAAGAGACTAACTCTAGTACTGATTTTAAATATTGCATTTAAATGAAAACTAAAAAATTACCATTAATTCACATCTCACTTCTCACTCCTCACTTCTCACTATTACTACTGATTATACCCAAAACGCTTCAACATATTCGCGTTACTTCTCCAGTTTTTGTTCACTTTTACGTAAAGCTCAATGTGAATTTGTTTTCCAAAGAATTTCTCTAAATCTTCACGCGCCTCAGTACCTACCTTTTTTAAAGCGGCACCTTTGTGACCAATCACAATTCCTTTTTGAGTTTCGCGTTCCACCATGATCAAAGAACGAATGCGAATGATATTGTCGTCTTCAAAAAATTCTTCGGTAACAATTTCAACTGCGTACGGAATCTCTTTGCTGTAATTCAACAAGATTTTTTCACGAATGGTTTCATTCACAAAAAAACGCTCCGGCTTATCCGTCAGTTGGTCCTTTGGGTAATACGCTGGCGACTCTGGCAAAAGTGTAATGATTCTTTGAAAAACTTCAGGAACATTGAAATTTTGCAACGCTGATATTGGATATATTTCAGCATTCGGAACTTTCTCTGTCCAAAAAGCTACTTGTTGCTCTAATTGTTCTTGGTTCGAATTGTCAATTTTGTTCAACAATAGCAAAACTGGAATTTTCGAGTGGATGATTTTATTAAAAAACGCTTCGTCTTTAAGTTCCTGCTCCCCTATTTCGACCATGTAAATCAAGACATCAGCATCTTCAAAAGCCGATTTTACGAAGTTCATCATCGATTCCTGCATTTCGTAGGCTGGCTTAATGATTCCTGGCGTATCTGATAAGATCAATTGAAAATCCTCACCGTTTACAATACCTAGAATTCTATGACGAGTTGTTTGTGCTTTTGAAGTAATAATTGATAATCGCTCTCCAACAAAGGCATTCATTAATGTTGATTTACCAACATTTGGATTCCCGATGATGTTTACAAAACCTGCTTTATGTGACATTTCTACTAAAATTTATGCCACAAAGGTAGTCATATCAAGTGAATAGACGAAATAAAACATTTTTTTAAATTTATGTTGTAAAATGCAGAAATTGATTGTATCTTTGCACCCGAAACAACGCGGGATAGAGCAGTAATGCTTTCGTAGGGTTTCATATCCGCCACGGCGGACACAGGTTCTGAAACATTGATTAAAAATATATCGCGGGATAGAGCAGTAGGCAGCTCGTCGGGCTCATAACCCGAAGGTCACAGGTTCGAGTCCTGTTCCCGCTACTAAGTAGCCTTATTGAGATTACAAAACGCACATCGCGGGATAGAGCAGTAGGCAGCTCGTCGGGCTCATATCCGCCGCGGCGGACACAGGTTCAAAAAAAGTAATCTTATTGAAAGTACAAACGCACATCGCGGGATAGAGCAGTAGGCAGCTCGTCGGGCTCATATTCGCCGCGGCGGACACAGGTTCAAAAAAAGTAATCTTATTGAAAGTACAAACGCACATCGCGGGATAGAGCAGTAGGCAGCTCGTCGGGCTCATATTCGCCGCGGCGGACACAGGTTCAAAAAAAGTAATCTTATTGAAAGTACAAACGCACATCGCGGGATAGAGCAGTAGGCAGCTCGTCGGGCTCATAACCCGAAGGTCACAGGTTCGAGTCCTGTTCCCGCTACTAGAAAGCTTCAGAGAAATCTGAAGCTTTTTTTGTGTGTCTTAGATTTAATGAAGCTGTATTCAGATTGTAGACACAAATTAGGAGGGCTCATATCCGCCGCGGCGGACACAGATACGAGTCTCCACCAGTGCGAGACTACTATAAAAGCTTCAGAAAAAGCTGGTGTTTTTTGTTTTTAAAAACTTTCAATCATGGATGAATTTGTGGTTTACATTTTATATTCTGAAAAATTCAATAAAAACTATACAGGATTTACATCTAATCTCATAGAACGTTTCAAATCACATAACGTTTTAGGCACTAAAGGATACACCTTGAAATTTAGACCTTGGACTGTAATTTATGTTGAATTTTTCTCTTCTAAAGCTGAAGCCATGAAAAGAGAAAAATATTTAAAGTCAGGAATTGGAAGAGAGCTTATTAATAATTTAATTCTAAAATTATAACTCGTCGGTCTCTTATCCGCCGCGGCGGACACAGGTTCGAGTCTCCG
>NZ_MTCA01000012.1:0-34734 GCF_002150205.1 Flavobacterium sp. FPG59
CCTAATTTCATATTCTTATATATTTGATAAAATTATTTTTCAATAAAAAAACTTCCTGTAGCCAACCGCCACAGGAAATTTTAGGATTTAATTACGCTTTTGCGATTAACGCAACTACTACTGCGAAAAGTGCAACACCCTCAATAAGTGCAGCAGCGATAATCATAGCAGTTTGGATTTTTCCAGCAGCTTCTGGCTGACGAGCGATAGCATCCATTGCAGAACCACCAATTTTTCCAATTCCTAGACCTGCTCCGATTACTGCTAATCCAGCTCCAATTCCAGCTAATACCATAATAGTAAATTTATATAGTTAATAATTAATAAAACTCAAATTAATGATGGTCGTGCTCAGCAACAGCTTGACCAATAAACAATGCTGACAACAATGTAAATACATACGCTTGTAATGCAGCAACTAACATTTCTAGAACACTCATGAATAATACAAAAGCTCCAGATATAGGTGATACCCACACCGTTTCAAAAATAAAAATTAATGAAATTAAACTCAAGATGATAATGTGACCTGCTGTAATGTTTGCAAATAAACGAATCATCAATGCGAAAGGTTTAGTAAGCATCCCTATGATTTCTACAGGAATCATAATAGGATATAATGCTTTAGGTACTGGTGGCGTTAATATGTGTCCCCAATAATCTTTATTACCACTTAATGTTGTTACTATAAAAGTAATAAATGCCAATACGAAAGTAAAATAGATATTACCAGTTAAGTTAGAACTAAATGGGAAAAACGGAATTAAACCTATTAAGTTATTGATCCATATAAAAAAGAAGATAGTCAATAAATAAGGCATGAACTTCGCATATTTTTTTGTTCCAATATTAGGAATTGCAATTTCATCTCTCACATAAGTTACAAGTGGCTCTAAGAAACCAGCAATGCCTTTAGGTGCCATTTGGTTTTTATTGTAAGAACGTGCTACTATTAAAAATAAAATAAACAAAACGATAGCCGACATCAACATTGAAAAAACATTCTTAGTGATTGAAAAATCAAGCGGTCTAGCATCAAATTCAAAACCACCTAATTCTTTTTGCTCTTCGGTAAGTGTTTCAAATTTATCTGCGTAATAAATCACTTCTTCATGACGTACCAGTTTTTGACCGTTTACATCAATTATGTGGTGCCCATCATTATCATGGTGAAACTGCTCTGATGAAAAAATTTCTAAACCATTATTAGTCCATAAAATTACAGGCAAGTAAAATGTTATAGGATGACCATTCCAATCAGCAATATGAAATTCATGAGAATCCCCTATGTGGTCATTAATAAGCTCTGTAGCATTAAATTCTTTTTTCTCAGAATGACCCGATTCTCCATGTGGCGCTGCAACTGTAGCTGCACTTTCAGTATGGTTTTGAAGACTATCCGCGTTTGCATTTGCGAAAGTAACCAATGGCATACACGCTAGAAAAGTTACTAACAGGAATTGAAGTGATTTTTTTGAAATTACCATTATTAATTGAGTATCTGATTTAACGTTTTTAAAATTTTTTGCAAAGGTACATATTTAATTGAAAATTGAAAATTATAATGATGATTTTAAAAAATGAATTTTACAATCGGATTGCATTATTTTCAAGTAACTTATCTTTTATTTATCAATCGTATTGAAAATACAGTTTCAAAAAACAAAAATAGGAAATACGGGATAAAGAATGCAGCGATATCTAAATTAGTTTCTCTCCCCTCTGCTTGAATCAACGGTATTAAAAAAACAACCGATGCCATCATTTTAAAAAACGTAATACCCATAAAAGCAAACCCTGTATATTCAGGGAATTTTGAATGAACAAAAAGCAGTATTATATATAGGAGTAAAGAAGATACAAATTGAAACAAATAGATACTCCAAGTTGTGTAAAAAAAATCGTGTTGAGATCCTAAAGCCGTTGTTGCATATTGCTGTGCAAAATACAATAGTATAGTAAAGGGTATACAATATTTTAAAAACGTAATTAATTTGCTCATTTATTATTTTTATTAATGTTGTTCACCTGACGTATGACATTATATAGTCCTACAAAAACAGAAAATAAAGATAGCCCAATAGTAAACCAAGGGGTTGTTCCATGAGTATATTTTCCGTCCAGCCATATTCCTAAATAAGTGAATAAAAAAATGACAATCCCCATTTGAAAAGGGATTCCCATAAATAAAAGCCACTTATTAACATTACTGTTTTTTGGTTCCTTTTTCACTGTCATTTGGTGTTTGACTTGTATTCATCATTTTCATGGTACAAGTAGCCGTAAAATCAGCTCCGGGTTCTACAGAAAGTTTCCCTACAAGTACTTCACCATTAATACGTGCGGTTGCTTTAATGTTTAAAAGTTCGGTTACTTGAATTTTACCTTCAAATTTTCCTTCTATATCAGCACTTTTACAAATTATGTCTCCTTTTACACTACCCAAGGGACCAATAACAATTTTACCCTCTGAATGAAAATTGCCAATTAAATTTCCATCTAGTCTAAAATCAGCCTTAGAAGATATGTCTCCAGTGATTGTTGTAGCTTCTACAATTCTATTTGTTTTACCTAAAAGATCAGTGTATGGTTTTTGCTTTTTATCAAACATAGTTTATTTTTTTAGACCTAAATAAGCCTCAAGATTTTTTTTAATTTGAATTACTTTATAATTATCATTGCTAATCACAATGGCATTTGGCACATTCCCAGTAGGTTTTAATGCTAGTATTTTTGTTGTGATGTTCGTTGCAAATGCACTAGAATTAAATCCGTGGATTGTGATGAAATTTTCTTTTTCATTATAGACATCAAATGAGAAAGATAATACAGTTAGATCGTTATCTTTTATAAATTTGGTTAATTTATCCGTTAAGAGCTTAGTGGCTTCGGCATCTTTTTTCCCTACGGTGTACAATACTTTCCACTTACCGCTTTCTGTTGTCTTGAAATCTATTTTTTCTAAAAATGGAATTTGCTCTTTTAAGGTAAGCACTGCACTCTTACCTTCTTCACTATTTGGATAATTGTCAGCAACATCTTGTAACGCATTTTTAAAAGCCGTTACTCCTCTTAGTTTACCTATGGTATTGGCCTTAAGCAATTCAAATTTTGAAACAATTGGGTCTCCTGAAAATTGTGTAATTAATGGGTCTATGTTTTCTAATACTGTTACGTAGTCTTCATTCTGGAAAATTCTATACCATTTGTTATACGTTGTTTCTGGAGTTTCCTCTACAGTTACTGAGCTTGAGCTGGTATTGCTTATAATTTGAGTATAGCGGGAATTAGGGAATTGAGTTTCTATTTTTTGTTTTATAGCTGTTGCTTTACTCACATCGGTAATTTGGTATAATTTATACAAATTGTAAAGTGATGGCAATACTAGTTTTTCCTCAGGATTGTTTAAAAGTAATTGCTCTAACTTGGCTATTGCCAATTGATTTTCTTTGAATTTCTCTTTGTAGATTATTCCTAATTGATAGTATGCCTCATTTCGGTCTTTATTTAACTTATCCAAGTCGGCTTGTTCAGTAGGCAATTTCTTGATGTAAAAATCAGTAGTGAATTGCTCCGCAACGGCTGTAGTTGTTTCTTCTGCTGCGCTTGTAAGTGGCGAATTAGTATCACCGTTTGCTGAACTTGCATTTGAGGTAGCTTTTACGATTCTCCAATTGCCTATGGCTTCTCTATCACCCCAATTTTTTTTAAATTCTACTT
Source organism: Flavobacterium sp. FPG59 (assembly GCF_002150205.1). Taxonomy (NCBI): domain Bacteria; kingdom Pseudomonadati; phylum Bacteroidota; class Flavobacteriia; order Flavobacteriales; family Flavobacteriaceae; genus Flavobacterium; species Flavobacterium sp. FPG59. Next base: position 3,721 of record NZ_MTCA01000012.1, read on the forward strand.
TTCCAAAAGCTACTGTATTGGGATTGTAAAAATAAAAGGTGCTGAGCGCTTGTTGTGAAATAGGTGCATTCCCTGATGGCGGAAGCATAGCGTTTCTTCCTCCAGGGAGAACTGGGCTTAAATTTGTAGCTGGATCTGGTGAATTAATCGATGAATTTGCCGCTATATTGTCAGCAATGCGTTTGTTTTTTTCTTCTAGTATTCGTTTTTGTTCTTCTTTTTCTTTGAGTACCGCAATGTGTTTTTCATAATATGCAATTCTATCTGGTGTACTCATGGCTACCACCCGCAGGATACTGTCATTTCTATTGGCAATGGTTTCATATAAAATAACCTCATCAAGATCTGTTCTAATTTTCTTGATTTTTGCAAACTCTCTAGTCTTATCATTAAGTTTTACCAGCGTACTATCATAATACTTAGCTGCAATAGGATATTTTGTATTTCTAAAATACATATTACCCAGATTTCTATAGTTTGAAGCTACTAGGTAAGGATCTTTAGAATTTGATTTTAAGGATTCATTATACAACGCAACTGCTTGTTCTTGGTTGTTTTGCTTGTCATGAAATAAAGCCATTTGATGAAAAATCAAATCTTTAAATGGGCGGTTTTCTCGGTCATTTATTAATTTGTCAAAGGTTTTAGTGAACAATGCTACATCTCCTTTTTGATAATCAAAAAGTGTTGCTTTTTTTGCCTGTGCTTGAATAACAAACTTGCGCTCCGCTTTTCTGTTCATGTCAATGACTGTTTGGTACATTGCTACGGCACTATCTTTATGTCCTAACTCTTGATATAACTGCCCTAAAATAAAACGGTATCTTGCTCTTTCTTGATTAATTCTTGTGAAATCTATGGCTAGTTTTAATTTGGCCACAGCACTATCTTTTTGTTCTTGATTTAAAAAAGATGAAGCCAAAAGGGCATTTGCATCTGCAAAAACTTGTTTTTTTACTTCGTGATCCTTTAATAATTTGCTAATATTCTTGATAACAAGTGGGTCATTGCCCAAACGCATATTGGTTTTTTCACGCCAAATCTTAGCTTCGTAAATTTTACTACTGTTAGGATATTTGTAAAGAATGTAATTGAATGCATCAAGAGCTGGTATAAACCTTTGATCATAATATCTGGCTTTTCCTAGCATGAGGTACGCCTCATCTATTTGCATATTTTTTTCTCTGCCATTAATGTTCATGGAGTGTTTTTGAATGGCCTTAGTCGCTTTGGTTTCGGCCAATTCAAAATCAGGGTTTTTAGCTTTGTTTGAAGCTGAAAATTCCTCTGAAATTTGCATTTTTTCTATGGGTAGAATATTCCAAAAATTATCATCGCTGTTATCGTTGACAGTTTTTATGCCTTTGTCTAAGGCTATTTGTCCGTTGTAAAGGATGTTGTATTCAGTACTTAAGGCATGGGAATTTCTAGAAATGAAGGTATCTTTTTTTGTAGAACAGGCTACAAAAAAAGTAAGAAGTAACCCGAGAGATAATGTTTTAAATATATTGATTTTCAATGGAAAACGTTTTTATCAATTAACTATGAAATACACCTTTTAGTATATGAACTTGTAAAAATACATTTCTTTTTGATAACGTGAAAATTATGATGCTTTATTTGGTTAATGTGTGTGCGTAAGGGATTGCAGCGGCATCCTTTATTTTTTTCTTTAAAAAAATAAAGATATAGCGAAAAGCCCGACCCGAGGTCTCGTTTTACTGAACGAGACTGAGAGTTACGCCCAAAAGAAAACGCTAATTCATTTTGTAGATATTCTCCTGGGAGCCTCTCTTAAGCGAATTAACGTTGTCTATTTTATAGAGCTGTTGTGCTGAATTTATACGGCAAAAAACTGCTCTAATTCTTGTAAGGTTTCTGGTGATGTTTGAATGTCTTTGACCACGTTTCCTTTGTGCATGGCTACAATCCTGTCACTAACCTCAACGGTATGTTGCAAATCATGGCTGGACACAAGGACGGTCACGTTAGGATCATCGGCTAGATCTTTGATGATTTTTTTCAATCGGAATTGTGTGGTTGGGTCTAAATTAGCAAACGGTTCGTCTAGAATCACTACTTCGGGACTACCAATAAGAGTGGCAATGATCCCTACTTTTTTCTGATTTCCTTTTGATAAATCGCGTAAATATTTTTTGTTTTTAAGGATTTCACCGTTGAAAAACTCTTCATGTTTGGCTAGTAAAACATCAACATCGGCTTTGTTTTGACCGCGTAAATCGCCAATGAAATAAAAATATTCTTCGGGAGTTAGGTATCCAATCAAGAAGCTTTCGTCTAGGAACGATGCTGTAAAAGGTTTCCAGGCTTCGCTGGTATTGACTTGTACGCCATGGTTGATGATGTTTCCTGATGAGGGCTGGATCAAATCTAAAAGCAGACTGAAAAAAGTGGTTTTTCCAGCGCCGTTGTTTCCTACTAAGCCAAAGCTTTCGCCTTTTTTTATTTCTAATGAGTCTATTTTTAATACGGTTGTTCCGTTATATGTTTTTGATAAGTTGTTTACTTGTATCATTTTTTGAAGTTTTATAGGTTGGTTTGTTGTTGCTTGAATTGCTTAATCTATTTTTTAAACCATTAAGGGATTAAGAAAATTAAGCACCATTGCATTAAATTATCTTTATGAATCTTATCCTTTTTGTTTGTAAGCCGCTATGGTAGCGTATTTTTCTGATTTATATGTTTTTTCAATCAATGAAAATGCTTTTTCTTTGAATGCAAAACCTATTACACCTAGGGCTGCTACTAGCGCTAAACCTATAGTTGGACTGCCATATTTAGACCCAAGCCAATACAATAATACAGGTAATCCTAGTTGTGGTATGGAGATGAGCATGGTTTTTACATTGAAGGCTTTTTTATCTCCAAAAGCACCTTTTCCTGAACTTAAATCAATAGGTGTTTTAGTATACGCTCCTCCTAATAACACAAGATGTGAGTTGACACCAATGTTATAAATGGCACCCACAATAATGGTTAAGTAAACTTGTACACCAAAATAAAGATAGAACGAAGCAATAACTGTAGTAACAATGGTAGCAATTACCATTAACCACCATTTTGAACTCAAATAGCCTTTGTACGGAATATTTTGTGTCATCATGAGCTGGTAATACGAGCTATCCCAACTCGGCACAAATTGACCGAAAGTAATTAAGAATCCACCTGAAACTATAATCCCGCCCAAAATTTTCATGGTAGGATTGCTGTACATAGGAATTGCATTACTAAAAAATAGCAAACCGTAAACAAGAAACATAACGCTAAGTCCAACCGTAGTTTTAGACCGTTTGTTTCTTTTAATCAATTTGATATCATTTTTCAAGAAAGTTCCGATTGATCCAAACTGGTTCAACCAAGTTAGCTCTTCTGTTTTGGCCTCATCGTGTTTACTAGATAAACCTGCGTCTAGGTACAGGTTATTTTTGAAATATTGAAAAGTAACATAATACAAAACAACTAGTGCAACAACTGGTATTAAAAATGCCCAATAGGTATTGAAAAGTGCATTAAACAACGGAGCTACATAAGCTGTAATATCAAATATACCATAATAATGCAATCCTCCTAAAACAGCTGTAATTCCTAAAAACAAGGCAAATAAATTATCTTTATTGCTCAACAATATGTTGATGAAATTATTACAATAGAATAAAGAATAAACGGCCAAGAACCAAAAGACAACTGATGCAGGATCATATCCTTCTATAAGTAATACTATACTAAAAGGAATTAAAAAGAAGGCATGAATAATGTTGAAAAAAGACAAAATAGTTTTCCCTAGAGAGAAATGAACAATAGTTGATTTATTGATGGGGAAAATCAACAAAGGGCGAATATTGAGCACTGGAATTTTTTGAAGTATCAAGCGGATAATTAAATCCATGATTACATAGTAAAATAGGAATTGATTTACCGCTACCACAGGATCTAGTTTCATTTTCTTCAGGATATAAAATGCTCCTACCCCTACTCCTAGGAAAATTAAAATAAAATAAGCGGCTAAAAAACCCATCAGGATTTTTAGTGCCAAATTAGATGCGAAGGAAGCTGACCTAGTGAAAGCTTTCCACTCGAGATAAAGGAATTTTGAAATCATAATTTGGTTTTTTGGTTTGCTAGTAAGTAGATCGAAATAAAAAAATGTTACAATTTTTCGTATTTATATTCTGGGTAGGTTTGTTCCAGATAGGTTTGTGTTTTGGATGGGATCATTTTAAAAATGATGAAAAGAGCGACAGATAGTAACACTAAAACAAAGCTTATTACTAGTAAAAAATAATCATTAGTTATATCAGTATCAACACGATTGAATATTTGTAAAATAATGTTGAACGGTAGAAGTATGGCACCAGAAAAAGCGCCGTATTGATTGATAATTTCTTCAAACAACCATCTTTTTTGTTGCGATTTCTTTTTTTTATTTCTTAGCCTCTGTGATTTAATCATCTCATAAAGTGTAAAACCAAACAGTGAAAGATATAAACCAATGATAGTCCACTCTTGATAGGTACTTGCTTTTAAAATGATAAATAATAAAAAAGTCATTGCAAGAGTTAAAACAATTTTAGGAATACCAAAATACTCTTTGAAGTGCTCCCAAACCAGACTATTGTATTTTTTTCCCAAAGCAGCTTGGCGACTTTCTACAACATCCATAAATCCAAAAACCCCAAATTTCTTGAATTCTTTATTCAAGACTTCGTCAAAAGTCAATTTAGGATTTTGTTGCCATTCGATTTCGATAGCGTTTGCCAAATGATCTACTAATTCTGTTTGCAGATCATAGTATTCCACATAATGTTGGCGGGTAAAAAGATAAAGTTGGTTTATTTGTTCGGTGGTTAGTTTCATGAAAATTCGATTATTATTATTTTTTGATGATGTCTTTAAAGTTTAATCCTAGTTTGTTAAGATACTTAGTACCTCAGCATGAAAACTTTATGGGAACATTTGCTGCTAAAATTAGTTATATATTAAAATTTATTTTTCCCTACAATACTACATTTGCTCATTCTAATTGCCTCATTCTTATTATTTGTCATGCTGAGGAACGAAGCATCTCAACGATTAAGTGCAAACAAATCATCAAGGAAACCTAAGTCAGGATTTATGGTTTTTATTAAAGCTATTTTCTTATCTCTCTTCCAGCCTTTAATTTCTTTTTCTCTTGCAATTGCTAATTGAATCCATGTAAACTTCTCGAAATACAACAGGTGAAAAACCTTGTATTTGCTTGTAAATGAGTCTGGATTCAAGGAGTCTTTGTGCTGCTGTAGCCTTACCTTCAAATTATTTGTCACGCCCGTGTACAAGACTGTTTTAGCTTTGTTAGTTAAGATGTAAACATAATAGGTATGATAACCTTCTCGATACTCGATCATGGCTTTCTCTTTTAAATAAATTCCTAGTTTGTAGAGATGCTTCGTACCTCAGCATGACAAATTTGTAGGAGTGATTTTTACTAAAATTAATTATCCTTAAAAATTTACTTTACCCTTCAATATTACATTTACTCATTCTACTTGCTTCATTCTCATTATTTGTTATACTGAGGAACGAAGCATCTCAACCATTAAGGGCTAACAAATCATCTAGAAAATCCAATTCAGGATTTATGGTTTTACAAGCGATAATTTCTTTGTAAATTCGAAATGTTTGTATGCTAGTTTCAAGTAAATTCCGGTGATGAAAATGTAAACTATGGCTGCGAAAACCGATACGAAAGCAATTTTAACATCTGGATGATTTACTTTAACTGGAAATAAACCAATCCCCATCATAAGTAAAAAGATCATTATGCCAGCGCTTTTTTTCTTCATCAAATAACTATAAGTAGTTTGGTGTTTTGACTTCCAAATTAAAATCCAAGCCAGAGCAACCAACCCAAATTCTAAAAGAACTAATGATCTGAGGGTTACTTGAATATCAGCAAGAAACAATCCCAGGCTTGAGTTTCTGACAAAAAGCAAGAATACGAGCGTAAGCAAAGATGAAGTTGCAATTGCGGTTAAAAATTGTCTTTTCACTATTTTGTGGCATTTGACAGTCATTATTCTTGGGTTTGTAAAACCTATAAATCCCGAAAAGGATGGTTTAAATTCTGGCTCCCATTTTTCAAGAACTTCCTTAAAAGCAACATCAAAAGCACAATTTGCATTCTGCATTTTCTCTTCTATTTCAGTAGCGATATGATCTAAAACTTCTACTTTCAAATCGTCAAAATTCAGTCCTTTTGCTATTAAAATTTGATTGATACATTCTATTTGTTCGGTGGTTAGTTTCATCTTCTAAAGATTAATTCAGTTGGTATTGTTTTTTAACTTTTGCTGTATGTTTTATATCAAGATAGACTCCTGTTGCGCAAAACAAAAGTCCAATGACCCAAATACAAATAAGCGGTATAATCAAGAGATGATTCTGCTGGATTTCATCTTTAAATCCATTAGACAAGTTAATTCCTATTTGGGGAAATGACAATATGCTGGTTAAACTTAAAGAATAGTAACTTACTGCTAAAAACCGTTTACCTTGAATTTTATAATTCCTAATAAAGTGATACAGTCCCGGAATTGCAGAAACTAATAACAATGCAAACAAAACCTGAAGGTATTTACTAGGTTTCTCAAAGAAAAAAGAACCTTGGTAGGCGAGAATTCCTAAAAGAATACATCCAATAATTTTGGGGAATTTTAAAAATTCAGCAATCATTTTTCGTTGACTTCTATTGTATTCCTTTTGCAACATACGTTTTCTTTCCTCTACAATAGATTTAAAACTAGAATGCCCTACAAACTTACTTTCAGCATACTGCTTGACTTGATGAAAAGTAAGTTCAGGATCTTTATCCCAAATCTCCTCCATACTAGTAACCATGTGATCTGTAAATTCTACCTGCAATTCATACCATTTGATATCTAAGGATTTGATGTAATTGGATACATATTCTATTTGTTCGGCGGTTAGTTTCATAAAATAAAGGCTAAACTAATTTCAATTTTTTTTCGATTTTAAAATGTTCACTAGCCAACATTAATTGAAAGAAAGAGTATATAAATAGACTACATAATAATATACAGCCTACTAGATTTAGTAAAAAAGAATTAGTAGCATCAAAATGCTTCAATGGATTGTTATAAATGTTTAACGGTACACAAAATAAAAAAACGAGCCAACCCCTGAAAAGAAACAATCTTCCGTACATAGTTTTAATTGAAGATCTCCAAATAAAGATCATACTTATACTGGTACACAGTATTAATATGGTGTAAGTTACTTGTAAAGCCAAACTAATAGCTTTAAAGGTTTCTTTTTGAAATGTATTTGAAACTATAAAAGCTAGTAGAGACCCGAAAACAAGAGCTAAAAAAAATACATATAAAGCTTCTCTTTTAGAATAAGTGACTAATCTGTCAACTACAAATCGAGGTGCTTTAAAAAATGCTCCTAGCCAATTACTACTAGATGAAATTTCTAATGCACTTTTCCATTTCTCAAAAACTGATTTAAAGACAATGTCAAAAGAAATTTCTTCCTGACTCATTATTTCTTCAATTTCTGATGCTATGTGGTCAATTATTTCTAGCTTCACATCTTGATAAACAAGACCGTTTAAAACTAAAGTTTCTTCTATTTGGGCTATTTGTTCGGTGGTTAATTTCATCTTGAAAAAATTAAAATTCTAAACTTGGCTTAGGGTTCACTAAACTCTGCATGTTTCTGATGAAATCTTCGAGTTCTGAGAGTCGGTTTACGGTTTCCTTTTCACCTGCTTCGGTTAGTTTGTAATACTTGCGCATGCGGTTGTCTACTTTTTCAATTTCAACATCCAAAATTCCTTCGGCCTCAAGTTTGTGCAAGGCAGGATACAAAGCACCTTCAGTAATATTCAACTCGCCAGCGGTAATCGCTTTTACTTTCTGAGTGATTTCATAGCCGTACATCTTGCCGTTTTCTTCTAGCAATTTCATGATAATCGTATTCAGACTTCCTTTGTACAATTGTGAGTTTTTCATTTTCATTTTCTTTTGGAAAAACAAATATACATAAGATTCTTATACATAAAACTTCTAGGTATGTAAATTTTCAATTACTTTAATTTAACTTACCTATTGACTTTAGTATCTTTGTAAAAAAAATTATCACATGTCGTCTTTTTTAAAACTTATTATAAAAGAAGTAAAACGCGAAACTAAAGATGCAGTTTCCATACTTTTTAACGTACCACAAGAATTAAAAGCCAATTATGCTTTTATTGCCGGTCAATATTTGAACTTAAAACTAACCCTTGACGGTCAAGAAATTCGCAGAGCCTACTCTATTTGTTCTTCGCCTGAAAGTGATGAACTTCGAATTGCTGTTAAAGCCGTTCCTAATGGTTTGTTCTCGCAATTTGCTAACACCAAACTCCAAGCGGGTGACGTTCTTGAAGTAGGAACTCCGGAAGGAAAATTTACTTTTGAACCTCAGGCTGATCGCCAACGCAACTACGCTGCTTTTGCGGCAGGAAGTGGAATTACACCCGTGATGTCGATCTTAAAATCGGTTTTACACAACGAGCCAAACAGTACTTTTGTTTTGGTTTATGGCAACAAATCACCTGAAGACACTATTTTTCATCAAGAATTACACGATTTGCAATTACAATATGTAGGTCGTTTGTTTGTGCATTATGTGTACAGTCAAGCTAAAGTTGAAAATGCTTTGTTTGGTCGTATCGAAAAATCAAGCGTGAATTTTGTTTTAAACACAAAACACAAAGAACTTGAGTTTTCTAAATTCTATTTGTGCGGACCTGAGGAAATGATCAATACCGTTTCTGGAGTATTAAAAGAGCACAATGTAAAAGAATCAAATATTAAATTTGAATTGTTTGCTACTTCAAGTCAAGTAAACGAGATTCAGAAATCATTGGGCGGTCATTCAAAAATTACTGTTTTGGTAGATGACGAAGAGACTACTTTTGAAATGTCGCAAAAGCAAACAGTTCTAGATGCCGCTTTAAAACAAGGAATTGATGCTCCATACTCTTGCCAAGGCGGAATTTGCAGCAGCTGCTTGGCTCGTGTTACCTCTGGAACTGCTGAGATGTCTAAGAATTCTATCCTTACAGATAAAGAAATTGCCGATGGTTTGATACTTACCTGTCAAGCGCATCCTACATCGGATACTATTTATGTAGATTATGATGATGTTTAAAAAGTAATTATCCAATATTAAAAATTCCAAATACCAACTTTTAAAGCTGGGATTTGGAATTTTTTTTATCTGTTCTGGTCCAATTATTTACAAAAAGGCATTCCACAAAAACATGCTTTTCTGGCGCTTATTCTCCTCTTTATCTTCGCCATAGCTGTACCAATCTTTTGTTTTTTCCTCAATCAAAGTTTTAAGACCATTCAAATCATACATTTTTTTTGCTGTAATGGGTTGAATGATACTCGAGTCTTTTATTTTTAAATCAACTTTGGTTGCAATATACGAGGTGTACAAACGCGGTATTGATAAACCTAAAATCATTCCTGGCAATCCATTTATAGTGCACGGACCTCCTGAAATAGTGATATCATCGGTGTAAAAAGCAAAAACATATACTTCGTCAAAAATTTTGCCGACAGCTTTTCTACAATTGTAGCCCGCAATTTCACGATGTTCATTTGTAATTTTCCATTCAATTTTTGGAATGCTATCAGCTATTACAAAATTAGTTCCTACAATTTGTTTTTGAACGTTCATCTTGCGATTCGCAAAATCAAAAAACCAAATATTCTCTTCGTCTGCCTCTTTTTCGTAATTCGGAATTTTAGTTTTTGGACTCCATCGGTCAAATTTAAACAAGCTTTTATTATTGTCAAACGTGTAGTTGTAATACGAAATTTTAAGATCAGATATGCTCTCTTTCATTTGCTCATTCCAACTGTCATTACTCATTGTTTTTTTAAGGTTGGTGCTCACTTCATATTCAATAACCGCCTTATCTACAAACTGCTGAGCAAAACAATTGCTGGTAAATACAAGTAGCATTAGGTATACATAATAGGTTTTCATAGTGTTGTATTTTTTATGATTTAAAGAAAATTGCTTTCTCTTATTCTATTTTTTTTCTTCTACGTTTTTATTTTTAAAATTCCATGTAAACCCAATCATAGCATATCGTTTCAATCTGTCGTTACGCTCCTCACCTATCGTATTTTCATAGATAAATCGATTAATTCCCACGTTTTGATTCAAAATATCTCTCACTAAGAAATAAGCTGTAAACTCTTCTTTCTTAAAGGTGCGTTGTAATCTTGCGTTCCAAAGTTGGTTAGAAAGTTGGTCTTGAAATTCAAGTGTTTTTTGTCGGGAGTACCAATTGTAATCTGATTCAATTTTCCATTTTTCTGTTAAATAAACGCCCGCTCTAAAACCTAGCTCATTGGTATTAAAAGACCTAACTTGATTGTTTTGCGAAGTACTATTACGACTGTTTGAGAAGGTGTTGCTTAAAGTTAAATCGTATTTTTTTTCTTTCGATTTGTTAATATAGAGACCAAAACTAGAGTTCAAATTATCCGAATTATTAATTTGTTTGTTGATGCTATTTACAGACCTGTTGTAATTAAGAGACGGATTCAAATTAACAAAAAGGTTTAATTTTTTTAATTTAAAACCATAACCCATATAAACGTTTGCCGAAAAATTTCCATTGGTGTTAATAGGAGTCGTTACTGTTTTTGCACTTTCTGGATCGATATCTCTATTAAAAGAAATCAAGTTTGAAGTTGTTCTAAAAGATACACTCTGAAAAAAATTGGTTTCGGTTAAAATGCTATAGGTGCTATGTGTAACATTAAAACTGTTCGTAAATGATTGTTTCAAATCTGGGTTACCCACAACTTGGTTGAAAAAATCCTGGTTGTTTCGAAGCGGTTGCAACTGATCAATAGTAGGTTGTCTTGTAGCTCCTTGATAGCTAAAACGCAGGTTACTATTGCTTTTGTATTTATATGAAAAATTTGCCGATGGAAAAAAGTTAGTAAAACTGCGGTTATACTCTTTGTTTTGAGATAAATCTTGTAAATCAAAAAAAGTAAAACCAAAACCACTACCAAAACTGTAAGTGATCTTTTTTGCATTGTAACTCAACTTAATTAAAGGTTTGTGTGTTGTAATGTTTTGCTCAAATTGATTGGATAAGGAATCAACAACTACATCATAACGTCCGCTCAAATCAGAGAAATCATAGGTGATAAAATTACTATTGCCGCTGTTATTGGTAATTTGATAAGACAATTGCAAAGCCATCTTTTTACCCAAAGGTTCTGTATAAGTCGTGTTTATACTCACACTTTGTGTGTTTTTCTCGCCTACTTTATTTTGATCTACTTCATTACTGAAAGCCAAAGCTCCGCCTTCGTAGCTTTCATTACTTGATTTCAAGAAATTATTAGAGTTGCTGTTTAATGTGTTCCAACTGCTATTTACAGATAAAGTTCTACGTGGTTTTGCAAATTTATGTTTGAATAATACACTTGCAGAAAGCGCTTGCTTATCAGAATTTGTGGTAAACATACGCTCTTGTCTGTTGCGCAGCAAACCATCGTTTCCTCTAGTATCTCCGTTAGTAAATTCGTCACTTTCGGTAGTATAAAAATTAGTTTTTGCCGTAACCTTTAAAGTATTAATAGAGTCAATTTTAACATCATAAACTATGTTTGCTTTAAAATTATCTCTGTTTACATTACTTACCGTTGAGCTGTTTTGATTGAGTTGCGTGTCGCCTACTTGGGTTTGCGTATTTCGGCTACTGTTGTTTTGATAACTTTGTCGGTTGTATTTAGGAGACAAATTTAAACTGTGTTTGTCGTTCCATTTGTTATTGTATTGCAAACCTGCATTGGTATTTTTAATAAATCCATTTTGAGTATCTACATACGGCTCGTCATCATTTTCACCACCGGTCCACTCATAGCTCACATTACCATCATCATCCATGTTCATACTTACATTACCATCACCACCTCCAAATTTATCACTGTCCTCCCAACTTAAACCATCTTGACCCGTATTACCATTTAATAAAAAAGCGGATAGTTTTCTTTTTCCTTTAAAACTGCTTACTAACACATTGCTGTTGTACCTCGGATCATTATCGGCCGTGGGCTCATTTGCTCCGTCAATTTTACCAAAATAGCCTTTCTTTTTGTCTTCTTTCAACTTAAGATTGATCGTTTTTTTAGTCTCGCCGTCGTCAATTCCTGTAAATTCAGCTTGGTCGCTTTTTTTATTGAAAACTTGTACCTCTTTAATAGCATCGGCACGTAAATTTTTTACCGCCATACCGGGATCATCACCAAAAAATTCTTCGCCATCAACCAAAACTTTTTCAACGGTTTCGCCCATGGCTTTGATGGTACCGTTTTTATCCACTTGAATTCCGGGTAGTTTCTTTAAAAGTTCCTCTACGTTAGCATTAGCATCCACTTGAAAATCGCTAGCTCGGTAACTGGTTGTATCTCCTTTTATTTTAATAGAACCGGTTTTAATGACCACTTCTCGGAGCAATTCCATTTTACTCATTAAGTTGATGTTGCCTAAGTCTCGGTCTGTTTCGGTTAAAGTAATATCATCCAAGTAATCGGCATATTGACTGTGAGAAGTCATCAAGATATAGCTGCCTGGTTTTACATTTTTCAATAAAAATTTACCGTCTTTATCAGAACGTGTAAATTTATAAAGCACCGAATCAACGGGTGTTAATAAAGCGATTACCGAATTGTAAATAGGTGTTTTTTCGCTTCCAGCGGTTAATGTTCCTGATACTTTGCTTTTTTGGGCAAAAGCTGTAAAGGTTACAAAAAATAAAATGGCAAGAGTTACCCTAAAGTTTGACATAAATACTAGTTGGTTTTTGGTTAATGCATTTTGAAACAAATAAAAACTAGTATTCTAGCACTTAACTGCTAATTCTAAAATTTTAGTTTCGTTACTTACAACGCAGACGGACCAAAAATAGTATTATTCGTACTACGTAATCTTTACGAATTGTTATAAATGTGTTAAAGTTTTTCTTACGCGAGAATACTTTACATTCGAAATCGTGAGTGATAAAACAATTGCAAAAAACTTAGGTGGAAATTTAAAGTGCTTTTTGAATTTTGGCAACTACCGTTTCAGGAGTAATTGTTCGCATGGCATCTTCGTAACCAGGTACATTTTTATTGCCGTAAACCGAGGTTGGTAACATAGGAAATTGTTTTCTGTCAGCGGTTAATGCGTTTTCAAATGGTTGATTGAATGGTAAGAATCCAGCATACGGATGCGTTGCGCCCCAAAGTGTGATCACTTTAACGCCCAGCATGGCTGCAATATGTGCATTGCCAGAATCCATAGAAAGCATTACATCCAGATTACTAATAAGTTGTAATTCTTGCTGAAATTTGATTTTTCCTGCTACTACCACCACATTTTTATGCTGTGACGCTAAAGCATTTAATTGTTGAATTTCATGCGCTCCGCCACCAAAAAGTAAAATGGTTTGGGTTGTATCTAATGCCAATTGATCAATTACTTGTTGCATTAAATCGAGTGGATATACTTTTGAAGTGTATTGTGCAAAAGGAGCAATTCCGATTAATTTCTTGTAATTTATTCCAATTATTACTGCAATTTCAGGAGTCAAAACTGCTTTTTTAGGAAACTCAGATTGGGATAAATCAACTGTAAAACCAAGTTTCTCGAAGACTTTTATATGCCTTTCAAACATGGTAGGCAATTGTTGAAATACTTTATTTTCGGCACGAGTGAGTTCTTTTTTACCTTGTCGGCCTTTATCAACCGCAGCTACTTTTTTACCGCTTAATGCAAAAAGATTTCGGACAATTTTAGAGCGCAGTACATTGTGTAAATCGGCGAAAGCATCAATTTGTAAATTTTTCAAATCTTGGAATAAACGCAACAATCCAAGAAATCCTTTGTGGCGTTCTTTTTCGTCAAATGCAAAAAAAGTAAGGTTTGGAATTCCCTCGAAAAAAGGTTTAAAAAAAGGTCTGGATATAACCGTAATCTTAAGTTGTGGATAATGCTTTACGAAAGCTCGTAAAACAGGAACCGTCATAGCGACATCTCCCATTGCGGAAAGTCTCATGACGGCTATATGTTTGATAGAAGTTGACAATTAATTATTTTTATAAACCATTAAGGAATTAAGAAAAGTTAAGGTTTTTTCTAGCATTACCAATCTTATAAGAACTTATATGTCTTATATGTTCAAATATTTTTTAAACCATTAAGGAATTAAGAAAAATTAAGGTTTTTTATAGCATTACCAATCTTATAAAACTTATATGTCTTATATGTTCAAATATTTTTTAAACTATTAAAGCATTATGAAAAGTTATGGTTTTTTCTAAGATTACCAATCTTACATGAGCTTATATGTCTTATATATTTCAATATTTTTTAAACCATTAAGGCATTAAGAATTTTTAAGTTTCTACTATTTTCCTTAAATACTGTCGAAGCACATTTTAATCTATTAGAGTCCCACAACGACAATAAGTCTAGCTTTAATTGCCAATTAAATATTTTTTAAAACCATTAAAATATTAAGGTTCAGTAAGTTTCACTTAATTTTCTTAATACCTTAATGGTTCAAAATATCTTTGTTATTTTTTATTTTGGTATAAAACAGGATTCAATTCATCATCGTTGTACATTTTCATTTGCTTGTACACTTTCATGAATTTGTCACCGTTTTCAATATCTGTCAATAAATCATCAATTGCTGCTGACAAATCAGTGCGCTGCTCTAACAATACATTCAGTTTAGCTTGGCATTTATCGCGGTGGTCTTGCGATGCTTCTGAACGGGTAGCCTCTTCTTGCATGTGGTAGATTTTTAATGCTAAAATAGACAAACGGTCAAAGGCCCAAGCAGGACTTTCTGAGTTGATTTTGGCATTTTCTTTTACTACAACATGGCTGTATTTTTGCAAAAAGTAACTATCTGTATACTCAACCATATCAGTACGTTCTTGATTAGAAGCATCAATTCGTCTTTTCAAAGTTAAAGCCGCTATCGGATCAATGTTTGGATCACGAATAATATCCTCAAAATGCCATTGAACGGTGTCAATCCAGTTTTTGTGATACAACAAATGTTCAAATTTATCCTTTGGGAAAGGATTGTTTATAGGTTGATCAACATTATCAAACTGGTGATAATCCTTGATGCTTTGCTCGAACACGGAGTAGGCTAATTTTGAAAACATATCTTTATATATTAAAACACAAAGATACTTTTTATACTTTTATACCATAAAAAATAAGTACTAAGTTTAATTCGAAAAAAACAACCATGCAAATTCATTATTTATCAGAGGAAAACAGTGTCCTTAATCACTTTTTAGGACAAATTCGAAATGTTACTGTGCAACATGACAGTATGCGTTTCCGAAGAAATATTGAACGTATTGGTGAAATAATGGCATACGAATTAAGTAAAAATTTAGAGTATAACAATATTGAAATTCAGACACCTCTAGGAATAAAAAAAACTACTGAAATAGCTGATCAACTCGTATTATGCTCAGTACTTAGAGCAGGTTTGCCTTTGCATTTAGGATTTTTAAATTACTTTGATCAAGCCGAAAACGGTTTTGTATCAGCTTACCGGCACCACCCAAACAATGATGAAGCTTTTGATATTTTGGTGCAATACCAAGCCATTACTGACCTCAACGGAAAGAATCTAATTCTAGTAGATCCTATGCTTGCTACAGGACAATCACTGGTAGCTGTTTTCAATAAATTAATGGAAAATAGTACCCCAAAAGAAATTCATATTGCTGTGGTTATTGCCGCTCCAGAGGGAATTGCGTACTTACAAGAGCAACTACCAAACAACTGCCACTTATGGGTGGCCTCACTAGACGAAAAACTAAATGAGAAAAGCTATATCATTCCAGGACTAGGAGATGCAGGTGATTTAGCCTATGGGATTAAATTATAATTGTGTAAAAAAAGTAAACATACTGCAGGCAATCATCACATAAACTACAATTTCTTGTTTTAATTTTTCTTGTGGTATTTCAATATGACTGGTTGCCATGATGGCTAGGGGAGCAAAAGTAAAAAGGAGTAAATCATTACTTTTATGATCTGAAATTACATAAATAATAACTCCTAAAAAGAAAGAAGCCACCACTTTTTTATAAGAAGTATGTAGTATTTGAGGTCTACTAGACAAACTAGCAAACATAGAAATTATAAAAAACAAAGCAATAGTTGCATAAATAGACATTGCCCCGTTTTGATAATTGCTTGTAAAATAATCTAATGCAAAATTCACACTCATACTTTTTGTAATGTAAGCCAAACTATCAATTTGAAACACCGTTGTAAACAACAAGAAAATGATTCCGGTAACAAAGAAAGCTATGAAAGGTAGAATCCAATTTCTATAGTCTCTGGCTACGTGAAAAATGATAGAAATAAAAACCAATACTATAAAAAGGATACTCCAAAAATGAAATAACGTAGCAAGGAAAATCCACAACGAAGCATCAAATATTTTCTCTTTTGATGCTTTTAATGATTGTAAAGAGATTAATCTCCTAAGGGCTAAAAGCAGAAAAAAATTGGCAATAATGAGATTAATATTGTCAAAAATACTTGGGAAAAATAACAAGAACAACAAAAAGAAAAATGTAGTAAAAGTACTATCTTTACTCAAGCCATTTCTTTTGGCAATAAAATCTGTTAAAAATACCGAAGCAACTATAAAACAAAAAGATACCCCTTTTTTAAACATTAAAAAATAAGATGTCATCCAAGAAGTTTCCTGGAATTGTACTACTAAAAAGAAAACCAGCATAAAAATTACAACCAATGAAAAATTTAATGGTGTAGATTTTTTAAAAACACTTGTTATCATAAGGATATTTTATACTTTTGTGTTTGTAAATATAATACTTGTTTAAAAAGTAAACCCTGCTTGTTAATAAAGATTATTTTATTTTAAAAAACATTCGTTAGTATCGTGTTTACAAAACAATTACTTAAATCAATTTATATATTATGAAAGCATTTTTCGAAGGAATACAATACTTATTTGTAGACATTTTATTTGCTCCTCTAGATTTTTTACGTTCTTTAGAGCTTAGCTCATGGTTTGTTGCTAACACTATCAACTGGATTTTCATGATTATTTGTGCAGCTGCAATGGTGTACTGGATCAAACAATTGCAAATCTTTAATGATGCAGGAACAGAAAATCAAGATACTACGGCTCACTCTTTCTTAAAATAAGAACCCTCAACCTCTTGTTTGAGATTGAGAGCTCTTTTTATTATTTAAGATCATTTCCAATGTCTTTTCTAAAATACATCTTATCAAAATGTAGCTTGTCTATGTTTTGGTAAGATTTTTTTATGGCCTCTTGAAAATCATTCCCGTAAGATGTAATGGCTAGCACTCTACCCCCATTTGAAACAATTGCTCCTTGGTCTAGCTTAGTTCCAGCATGAAATACAATAGAATCTTTAACGTTTTCTAGTCCCGTAATTACTTTTCCTTTTTCAAAATCTTCTGGATAACCTCCAGATACTAGCATCACAGTAGTGGCACTTCTTGGATCAATTTCTAAGTTGATTTCGTCCAGTTTTTCATTGGCTACAGCCAAAAATAATTCAACCAAATCAGTTTGTAATCTTGGGATTACTACTTCGGTCTCTGGATCTCCCATTCTTACATTGTATTCAATAACAATAGGTTCATTATTAACATTGATTAAGCCTATGAAAACAAAACCTTTGTAAGCTATTCCATCTTTTTGAAAACCATCAATTGTAGGTTTTACAATGCGTGTTTCTATTTTTTCCATCAAAACAGCATCTACATAAGGAACTGGAGAAATAGCTCCCATACCGCCTGTATTAAGTCCTGTATCGCCTTCGCCAATGCGTTTGTAATCTTTAGCAGTTGGCAATATTTTATAACTTTTTCCGTCTGTGAGTACAAAACAGCTCAATTCTATTCCGTCCAGAAATTCTTCGATAACTACTTTTGAACTGGCTACACCAAATTTTTGATGTACAAGCATGTTTCTTAATTCATCTTTGGCTTCAGCCAAATCCTGAATGATTAAAACGCCTTTACCAGCGGCCAAACCATCTGCTTTTAAAACATAAGGAGGTTGCAATGTTTCTAAGAATTCACATCCTTGTTCTACGGTTTCGGCTGTAAAACTATCATAAGCAGCCGTTGGGATGTTGTGTTTGATTAAAAATTCCTTTGCAAATTCCTTACTCCCTTCTAGCTGAGCGCCTATTTTTGAAGGACCAATAACAGGAATATGACATAAAGCTGGATCATTTAAAAAGAAATCATAAATCCCCTTTACCAATGGATCCTCAGGACCTACAACCACCATGCCCACATTCTCTTGAATTGCAAATGCTTTTATGGCTTCAAAATCGGTTGGACTCATAGCAAGATTGGTTGCAATGGCTGCAGTTCCTGCATTTCCAGGAGCTACAAAAAGTCTTTCGCATAATGGGCTTTGAACCATTTTCCAAGCAAATGCGTGCTCTCTTCCGCCAGAACCGAGTAGTAAAATTGTCATGTGTGTTGTTTTTAGTTGTCGTGCAAAAATAATTGGTTTTGAACTCAAAAAACAATTAAATAGTAAAAACTTCCCCAAAGCAACTAATAAGTAAGACATAAATACTATTTTTGATTACACAATACTCCTTAAAAATGTTTCGATTATTTGATATAGCACTGCAATGGAAAGGGTTTCCTATTCGTAAAGCACGGCAGGAATTACTAAAAATAATTGCACAAACACCGCAAGAACATGAGCAATTTATTGAGAGTAAGAAACGAGAAATTGTTCAGTATCATTTAGAAAACAATTCGTTTTACAGTAAACTTGTAGGTACAAAAAATTATAAAAATTGGGATGATTTACCCATTTTGAGCAAACAAAATTTACAAAAACCACTTCAAGAAAGACTTTCTAGGGGTTATACTTTAAAAAACTGCTATACAAACAAAACATCTGGCTCTAGCGGTACTCCATTTATATTTGCAAAAGACAATTATTCTCATGCTTTAACTTGGGCTTCAAACATGTACCGTTTTGGTTGGTATGGCATTGATTTTAATACTTCATACCAAGCCCGGTTTTATGGCATCCCGATGGATTTTATTGGAAATAAAAAAGAACGGTTCAAAGATTTCTTGAGTCATCGATACCGGTTTTCTGTATTTGATTTGTCAGATGTTGTTTTAGAAAGGATTTTGAAAACCTTTAGCCAAAAAAAATTTGATTACATCAATGGGTATACCAGCGCTATTGTTTTGTTTGCTAAATTTTTACAACGAAAAAATATTGTATTAACCAGTGTTTGTCCTAGTTTACAGGTATGTATGGTTACCTCTGAAATGCTTTTTGATGACGATAAAATTTTATTAGAAAAACAACTTGGAGTTCCTATTGTCAATGAATACGGTGCCTCTGAACTAGACTTGATCGCGTTTCAAAATCCTGAAGGGCTTTGGCAAATAAACTCTGAAAACTTATTTGTTGAAATTTTAGACCAAAATAATAAAGCGGTTCCTTATGGTAAAGCTGGTCGTGTTGTCATCACCTCTTTGTACAATAAAGCGCATCCGTTTATACGGTATGATATTGGAGATATTGGCATTTTGGATAAAAAAAGCACTTTACAAAAACCCATTTTACAACAATTGATAGGGCGCTCTAATGATGTGGTTGTTTTACCAAGCGGAAAAAAATCAGCAGGACTTACATTTTATTACGTGACTAAAAGTATCATTGAAGATGATGGAAATGTAAAAGAATTTACCATCAAACAAACTAAATTAGATTGTTTTGAAATTGATTATGTAAGTGAAAAAGAACTAGTTCCCAATCAAATTAAAAAAATTGAAGCTGCCATTTCTTTATATTTAGAACCTAATTTGAGCATTACATTCGTCCGAAAAAATAACTTAGATAGAACCAATAGAGGTAAACTAAAACAGTTTACCTCTATGCTATAAGTTTTTTTGTGTAGCGCGGCTTGACCAAAAGTTGCGTAAACAGGAAAACTAACATGCACAATAATGACAGTATTATGTTGTATCCATGAAAAGAACGATATACTGCAAAATTATGTTTGAGTAAAGCTATTTTACCAGCCGAAATAGAGTTGTCCCTTACTCTATAAAACGCTAAACTTTCTGGAACCGGCCGCACTTTTTTTATAGGTTTTAGGATGGTAAGCCACATCATCCAGTCTTGTCTTTTTCTAGAAAGAGAAATAGGAATTTTTCCGTAGAAAGAAACATCATAAATCCCGGTGAGATTGCCTATATAATTGCAAAAAAACAGTAGCCTATACGTAAGTTGCTGTGGCGCCTCGACGCGTTTGTTTAACAATATACCTGCTTCATTCATACATTCGTAAAAAGAAAAAGTAAATGGTAATTTATGCTGCTGCATGAATTGCAATTGTAGTTCTAGCTTATTGGGTTTCCATTTATCATCAGCATCCAAGAAAGCAATGTAATCACCTGTGGCTTTTGATAAAGCTGTATTTCTAGCAACGCCTGTTCCTGAGTTTGTAAGGAGTTTAAAAATACGTATTCGGCTGTCTTGATTTGCAATTGTTTTAGCAATAGATACAGTGCTATCACTTGAACAATCATCAACTAGAATCAATTCCCAATTTGTGTGTGTTTGTTCCTGTACTGAAAGAATAGCTTCAAGAATGTACTTCTCTGAATTGTAGCAGGGCATTAGGATAGATACTAAATTATTTTTCATATCAATATGCTTTTTTATCGCCCCGAATCGTATTGTAAATGGTCAAAAAAATGATTTTAATATCTAATAAAATAGACCAATTTTCCATATAAAAGATATCATATTTCACCCTGTTGATAATGTCCTTATCAGTCTCCACTTCTCCTCTAAAACCTTTTGTTTGAGCGAGTCCAGTGATACCAGGTTTTATAAAATGACGTACCATAAATTTATCCACAGTAAGCGCATACATCTGGGTATGACTTACCATGTGTGGTCTAGGTCCTACTACTGACATTTCGCCCAGTAAAACATTAAAAAATTGTGGCAATTCATCAATACTAGTCTTTCTTATAAAACGACCTACCCTAGTAACTCTAATGTCGTTTTTTGATACTTGATTCAAATGGGCTTCATCATTAAGTTCCATTGATCTAAACTTATAACAAAAAAATTCTTTGTAATTCAATCCATTTCTTTTTTGGATAAAAAACAAAGGCCCTTTTGACTCCAACTTAATGAATATAGCCAGTATGGGTGTCAACCATGAGAGCACTCCTGCAATTATGATTAATGAAAAAACAATATCAAAAACACGCTTAATTACCTTGTTCAAAGTATCATCAAGTAGAATGTTACGCAATGATATTACAGGAATATAATTGTAATATTCAAATGTGAAATTCCGCGAAAGAATTTGTTTTTCGCTGGGAATAAACTTTAATGTCTTCAAATTATTATCGGCAAAAAAAACAATTTCATTAATTTGGTTTTGGTTTAAATCACTCATAGAACAATACAATTCATCTATTTGATGTTCTATTACATACTCAAAGCTTTCCTTGAGGGTTTTAGACTTATTTTTTTCTAGCTCAAAAATACGCTCAAGTTTGTATCCATAATCTGGGTTCTCTGTAAAAAAATGTTGCAAAGGCTCAGTGCTTTTTGCATTGCCCATCAAAATTACTTTTCTAAAGTTTCCACCATACAATAGCCTATACTTTTTTAGAAAATAATAAATAGCCAGCTTGACAATTAAAATGATAAATAGAGACAGTAGAGTAAAATACCCAATGCTTTCAAAACTAGAATTATAGGAGTCGTAAAAGGCTAAGGCAAGACAAAAAAGAGAAAATACAACTCCTTGTTTTAAGGCACAATTTAGTATAGAAATCACTTTAGTATACCTGTAAACCTCATAAAAACCCAAACTGGCAGCAATAATAAACCAACTTATACTTATGATAACAAAATAAAAAGGTGTCTTTACAGGAAAATCAGTCATATACCATAGCAAGACATTGATTATCAATAAATCAATGGCAAATGAAAAGGGACGAATGTAGCCCGAATATCTTCCTGTTTTTGTTTTCAATAGGATACAAATTAAAATAGCAAGTAGGCAAGCTCAAGCCGTTGCGAATCTTATATAAAGAAATTAATCTAGAACTTTTATTTCACTTCATTAGATTAAAAGAAAGGTAAATGAACTAAAAAATATATTTAGAAAAATCTTTATGTTCTTCTTTTGAAAGTTCTTCCTTAGATAAAGATTTAAAATACTCATATGTGATTTTCATTCCTTCGGCACGGCCTACTTTTGCTTCCCAACCAAGCAATTCTTTGGCTTTAGTAATATCAGGTTGTCGCTGTAACGGGTCATTTATTGGTAACGGATGGTACACCACTTTTTGATTGGTACCTGTAAGTTTAATGATTTCTTCGGCAAAATCTTTAATAGTAATTTCGTCTGGATTTCCAATATTTACAGGCAAAACATAATCCGAATGCAACAATCTAAAAATACCTTCTACCTGATCATCAACATAGCAAAAAGAACGGGTTTGCATGCCATCGCCAAAAATGGTTAAGTCCTCGCCGCGAATGGCCTGACCAATAAAAGCGGGTATAACGCGACCGTCATTGAGGCGCATTCTTGGACCATACGTATTAAAAATTCGAACAATTCTGGTTTCTACGCCATGAAAGGTATGATACGCCATCGTGATTGATTCTTGAAAGCGTTTTGCTTCGTCATAGACTCCTCTAGGTCCTATGGTATTTACGTTGCCATAATATTCCTCGGTTTGTGGGTGTACCAATGGATCTCCATACACTTCAGAAGTAGATGCAATAAGAATTCTTGCTTTTTTGACTCTTGCTAAACCCAATAAGTTATGAGTACCAAGGGAACCTACTTTCAAGGTTTGTATAGGGATTTTTAAATAATCAATAGGACTTGCAGGCGATGCAAAGTGTAAAATATAGTCTAAATTTCCAGGGACATGAACAAACTTGGTGATGTCATGATGGTAAAATTCAAACTGCTCCAATTTGAAAAGATGCTCAATGTTTTTTAAATCTCCCGTAATGAGATTATCCATCCCAATAACATGGTAGCCTTCTTTGATAAAACGGTCACAAAGATGTGATCCTAAAAATCCTGCGGCTCCGGTGATAAGTATTCTTTTCATTACAATAAGTTCTGTTCTTTATTATGATTTACTTTGTTTAACAAACAGTACAATACAATAAAGAAAATTATACCTCTTTGTCTACTCAAAAAGGATTCGGTCAAAAATAACACTATCATTGTTACCGAAAAAGCGATATGCACAAAATCTTTATTTCTAATTCCGTTTCTAATGGAAATAAACAACATACAAACCAGAATTAAAATACCCAAAAAACCAATTTCAGAAAAAATTTGTACATATTCATTATGAAAATTATATTCTCCATAACTGTGGTGCAAATGATGTTCCTTGACTTTATCTTGAATTTTAGTTTGAGCAGCATCTAATCCGAATCCGGTAAAAAAAATACCTTCTTCTTGAAGCATTTCTATAAAAATCCTCGTTTGATAAACCCGAAAAGCAGCCCCTGGAAAAAAGTCATTCTCTTGAAACTGCTCTTGGCTCCAAGCTTGTTTTAAACTAATGCTATAGATTGAATTTTTAGTTTCCTCAGATCCTTCCTTTAAAGAACTATCAACCAGTATGGTTTTTAACTCAATCATAAACCGGTCTCTTATTGGTTTTATTGATGCTATACAGGTTGTTGTTATCAAAACAATGGCTACAAGTATTGCAGTTTTTGTTTTTCTAGAAAATCCAGAAAAAAAGAAAAGATACACCATGACCAAAATAAAATCGCAAATTATAATATTCTTTGATGACAATAAAAACACAAATGCAACTAGTGTTACCAATGCTAATTGATCAAAAATTGTTTTGTTTTTTTGGACCAAAAAATAGAACATCCCAAATGAGGCAAACCCCGAAACATATATTGCATTAAGGCTAACAGTAACCAATTCATGATAAAAAAACACGCTAAAATCTCCTGAACTGCTAAATTTAAGGACTGCTTTTGCTAAACAAAAAATGGCAAAAAACACCATTGAGAAACTGTAAATTTTAAAAACCCGATGCTTTACCTCTTGATTTAAATGGGGTAAAAAGCAAAAAGCAATGGGAATTAATAAAACTAATATTTCCTTTTGTAATCCGGCCTTTGTAGCGTGAACGTCAATGGTCCATAGTAAGGAAAGCACCATTAATACATAAAGGAGCATTGGAAGTATTTCAACTTTTGAAATTGAAAAATTAGCTTTTTTAGCCTTAGAAAAACAAACCAGTAAAAAAATTATACAAGTCATACTCCCGATGTTGTGTTTCAAAGGAAGCGTCATGAGCATTGCAGCTAAAAGACAAACCAATAGTGTTTGATTTTGCCACAATTCTTCAATTTTATGAAAGACTTTTTTTGAATAAGGTAAGATAGGATTCATTTATTCTATTCCAATTAAATTCCTGAATGATGGTATCAAAGTTATCTTGAACAATTTTATTGTGGTGACTCTTATGAACTGTTTCTCTTAGTTTTTGAACCTCTTTAGCATTCGAAAAATAAAAGCCATTGTCTTTTAAAATGGCTTGATTAAATTCATTCCTATGAGCTGCAATTAATGCTTTTGCAGCCATTGCCTCTAGCAAAGACGGATTAGTACCACCCACGGAATGACCATGAAAATAAAGCGATGAAAAAAACCTAAGATTATCTAAATGTTCTTTGTTATAGACGCCACCTATAAATCGTATTCTAGGATTGTCTTTAAACTTTTGTTTTAAATAATTACCAAAACTATTGTTGCTATTACCCACAACAACTATCGGTCTATCATTTTTTGAAATGGCTACTCCATCCAGAATCATTTCTAAATTATTTTCGGGTTCAAACCGAGCTATAAGTAAGTCATAAGTATATTTCTCTAAGTTATAAGGTAAGAGTAACTCCTCATTTGAATTCCAAAATGGTGCTGCTCCATACGCTATGTACGTAGACTCTTTGTTGTACTTTTCTTTAAGATATTTTTGTATTCCAATAGAATCTGCTATTAAAAAATCGCTACTTTTTACAGCTCTTTTCTCGGCAAATTGTAAAAATCTTTGAATTTTTGCAGAATATTTAGTTCTCTTCCACTCCATTCCATCCATGTTGGTGATGATCATAGATTTTTTGGGTAACAGAAAAGACCAAATGGAATTACTAGTGTATCCTAATTGCAAAATAATATCGAACTTCCTTTTCTTGGTGTCAAGTATACAGTTTAAATCATAAATAAACTGCCCTGCCGTACCTATTTTGTGTTCTGGATTGTACTTATGGATGATATGCACACCTTGAAACATTTTTTCGTTAAAAACATGATCATGAGTATTGTAAACATAAACCTCATGATTTTGCTTGGCAAGATAAACTGCAAAAATCTCGGCAAATTGCTCAAAACCACCATAATTATTAGGAATTCCTCTAGTTCCGAGAATTGCAATTTTCATTTCATTATATTTAATCAAGTTCCAAAAATAATGATTTTAAAAGTTTAAAACTCTCAAATGCTGGAATTGATATCTAAAATTTAATTCTAATCTATTTAAATACGCTCATTAATAGCTATTTTTGTTTACAAATACATCACCTCAGCAGTTTATGATCAATTTTGAATACCTAGAACATAATTTAAACCCACTCCGTTTATCGTATCTAACCGCTAAACCGTTTCCACACTTAATCATTGATCAATTTTGTGATGAGGACAAACTAATCAAAGCCTACAATAGCATTCCAGAACTTCATAATAAAAGTAGGGATTATGCTTTTGCTAATAATAAATTTGAAAAATCAAATTATAAAATACTAGGACCTGAATTACAGGAACTGTACGAAGACTTATCATCGGAAAGGTTTAATAAAATATTATCCTACATCACATCAAAATCAATTTTTGTAGACCCAAAAAATCATGGAGGAGGCTTGCATCAAGGAAAGAAAAACAGCTTTCTTGATATGCACTTAGACTTTAATTACCATCCCATTCAAAACAACTGGTACCGTGAATTAAACCTCTTATTATACCTCAACAAGGACTGGAAAAAGGAATATAAGGGTGAGTTAAAAATAAAAGATCTAAGAACCGGAGAAGAAGCCGAACTGGATGTTCCGTTTAATCGTTTTATTATTCAACAATGTGCACCATACACGCTACATGGATATGATTTAACCAATTTTCCTGAAGGCCATTTTAGAACGTCAATTGCAACATATGCATACCAAAATCATATCTGCCAAATTGAAAAAATTCGGACCACCGATTGGTTCCCAAAGGAAGATGCATCCTTTTTAAAGAAACAATTTGCTAAAAATTATAACCTTTTAGTCAAAACAAAAAACAAATTGTTTGGCAGTGGTACTGCAAAAAATCAATAACTAAATTACTTTGTAGTTTCTTTTAAAAGTTGGTAAACCACCTTTGCTGACTCTTCCCAGTTGTAAATTTCTTTAATAGAAAACGCCATTTGTTCAAACGCTGCTGTTGTGTTATTTTCAAGAATATACAGCAATTTGTGGTTGAACTCGGTTTGATTATTTGGGTCAAAATAAAATTCGTTAAAAAAGCTAAAATCAGACATGGCCGTTTTATTAGAACAAATTGTAGGGATTTTTGCTGCCACAGATTCTAACGGAGGAATACCAAACCCCTCAGCAAATGAAGGATAAACAGCTGCACTTGCTCCTCTAAGCAACAACAACATGGTTTGAAAATCAGTGTTGTTTATGGTTGTTATTTGATTTTTTATCTCAGGCGATAATCCATCAAATAATTCCTGATATTCCTGATTAAAAATGCTTTCGCTACCTAAAAAAAGAAGTTGGTGTTTTTTATACAATTCCAAGTCTACAAAAGCTTTCAAAACCATTTGATGATTTTTCCTGGGTTCCCAGCGACTTACATAAATTATATAATCGTTCAAGGAATATTCATTTGCAACTCGAGCCTTGACTTGCTCTTTAATATAGGTTTCAAAAAAAGCACCGTCAACTGCAATTGGAGTTAATACATAATCAGAAATTCCAAAATGTTGTTCTAATTTTTGCTTGGAATATTCAGAAACCGTGAGTCTAATATCTGACCATTTAGCGCTTTGTTGGTATAAAATGGTATTGATAAATCGACTAAAAAACGAAAAATAGTTTGGAAAATCAATAAACAAAACATCATGTGTTGTCACGATATATTTGCATCTTTTTATGGGTGAAACGGTGTATTGAAAATGCGCAAAGTCAATTTTGTTTTTTTTAATAATCTTAGGAATATCAACAAGAAGCCTCCAAAATTTATTATGATACTGGTATTTTACATACGTCACGTTAGGGTGATCTCCAAAAATAGTTTGTAAGGATTTTGGATTATTAGAACCCAAATACAAATGAAGATCATTATACTGCATCAAATCCGTGTAAAGACCTTGAATATAGGTTCTAGTACCTTGAAATCCACTATCAAAAACATGACAGTCAACAAAGATGTTGGTTGTGTTTTTAAGATTCATTTAAACTACTTTTTTGACTTTTATACTCTCTTAACATGACCTCTCTTAGTGCAATTAAAAATCCAATTATGATTGATTTATTATCTAATTTTAAATACAAACCTAAAAAAACCCAATTAGATACAATTAAAAAAACACTAGAACCCAATAATAAATAATTAATGGCTTGTACGGCCTCAAGATTAGATTTCTTTTGTTTGTATAAATGAATCAAAAAAACTAGCAGCAAAATAACTCCTAACAGCCCTGATTTTAGAAAAATAGTCATGTAACCGTTATGAACAATAGGAATGTATTGAACGTACTCATTGTCATTTGTCAATATTTTTCGACCAATATTTAATGTTGACCCCAACCCTTCCCCAAAAAATATAGCTCGAGGTCCGTTATTTGAAACTTGTTTTACGGTTATAATATTTTCAAATGAGCGGTAATTATCATTGAAATCTTTCCAGTCATCCTTATTAATTCGTGTTTTAAATGCCTCTTCGGGAGCAATTTTTATTTTGTACAAAAACGCTTGAATCCCCTTTCCTTCACGTTTTGGATTGCTATAAACAATGGCCGTATAGCCAATAATTGTAAATAAAAGCACCGATAAAATCACTTTTAATGATCTATGGCTGTATACTAAATATCCTTTTAGACCTACGTATAAAATAATAAATTGAATCAAGTTGGTTCTCGCCAAATACAAAAAACTAGACAAACCTATAATGAGTAATAAAACCGTTCTTTGTTTTTTTGAAATTTCAATTTTGAAGTTTCTATAAAAAATAAGTACAATTAAAACATAGATTTCATAATCACTAAAATAGCCACCTTGCTGCCTCAAAAAATTAACACTTAACGTTCTAAATTGGATTATGGTGAAAAATAAAGTGACCAAATGTAGTATTGAAATGGCTAGGCCTGTGTAAATTAAAACCTTTAAAGCTAACTTACTACCAAACCTACAAAGCTGATAGCCCACTAATAATCCTAAAATGGGTTTTACCAGGTATGTAAAGTCTCTTATAAATAAAAAAAGAGTCGTTTTACTAAATAAAGTAGAGACCGTTGCAACTAAAAGTATAGCTAAGAAGATAGCGCAATATTTTAGTATAGTAACTGAATATTTTCTTTTTATGGTAATCAATAAAGTGAAAAACCATACCACAAAAGTAAGCTCATAGTTTGCAAACAACGAAACTACTATACATAATAGGAATAAAATCTGGTAGGGGAAACTTTTATAAATTGTAAAGTTCATCATTATTTTTCCAGTCTAATTAATGGTTTCAAAACAATACAATATAGAATAATCACTACTAATTCAATAAAAATTGTAGCTAAAAATGCACCCTCAAGACCCACATTTTTAATAAATATGAAAAAAACAAGCAGGCTAAAAATAGAAGAGCCAATGGTAATTTTGATATATTCTTTGTTTTTATTTAAAGCAAAAAGCAATTGTTTTAAGGCAATAGAAATTGCCATAAACAAAGGTATGATCAAACCTATTTTAAAAAAAATGTTCATTGCATCTAGCTCATTAGAACGTATATTAAAAAACAACAAAATAGGCTTAGTACACACAAATGCAACAATTACTAACAATACCACTACCGTATAATTAAGCCCATAATACTGCAACCAATGTGTAATGCCTTTTTTTAGATTTTTATGTATTTGCAAACAAACATCAGCATAAATAAAATTAAAGAACATCTGTAAGTAAGTCCTAAAAATCATTACAATTTGGTCTATAATTCTATACTGTCCTGCCATTGCATTTCCTCCCAGATAACTAATAATCATAATGGGAAGATATTGATAAAAAGACAAAAATAACTGGGATATTGTTAATGAAAACTCTTGTTTTAATAATACCACAGCATCTTTACAAACCGAAGAATAAAACCGTAAATGGTATTTTTTTATCAAATAAAATAACCCAATTACGCTTGAAACAATCAATCCAACTCCCAAGTAAGCATTAGCATAGATGTAATCTTCTTTTTTATTGATAAAAGAAAAAACAGCCACAACATAAATTAATTTGGATATAATATTTATACATGAAATCCATTTGTAATTTTCTAATCCTTGAAAAACCCAAGTAGGATTAATTACTTGTCCCAAAACATACAATAAACTTAAAAAGAAAACTGCTTGTTCCTGCCTAAAAAAAGGAACAAACCAAATCAATAGAAAGGAAAAAAATAGTAAAATGGCAAGCAAAAACAATTTCATTACATAGATCGAAACAATTTTTTGATTGATACTTTCAACTTGGTTTCTACCTATCGAAATAGCTTTGGTGCCATTGATATAAGAGCCATAATCCACAATTACATTACATATTAAGGCAAATGAAAAGCCTACACCTATTTTACCTAATCCTTCTTTTTCACAAATCGTTATTAGATAAGGCATAACCACAAGCGGACTAATCAAATTGACAATTTGACCAATTCCATAAATAGTACCATTTTTAATTCTACTATTTTTAAATACCTGTAGACCTATTGATTTAAACAAAATGATGTGATTAATTACAAATATAACATAAGCAGTGTTAGTCCTCTTTCAAATTCATTTTAAACTAAAACAATACTTTATATAATCAAAAAAAAGAGCCACAATTTGTGACTCCTTTTAGCTTGAATATCAATTATTTAATAAGCAATTGAATCTGGTCATAAAGTGCTTTTTCTGAATAAAATAATGGATCATATCTTCCGTCTGTTGACTTTATATTTTGAACAACTGCTTTGTTTTTTTCTAAAATTGTAATGCAATCATTTGGAATAAAATAGTTGAAAAATAAAGAACCTTTAGCCTCAAAACTTTTACTGAAATAGTTCATTTTAAAATTTTGAATAATGATCTCTTTTTGCTTCTCATTGGTTCCAAAATCAATTCGAATGTAATTGGGAAGTACATCTTCTGGAAGTATAAAAACTATATCTTGCGGCTTGTCACTAGCTTTTACAGCTACCCAAACCGAATTATCTTCTTGATAAGGAGCTTCATAATCATTTTGACTATAATACAACTGGAAATTATCATCTACTGTAACTGTGGCTGTCAAAGTTACTTTAAAACTGTTTTTAATAGCTTCAGTCTCAGCAGGACTTTCCTCTTTTTTATTCTCCTCCTTTTTGCAAGAACTAAATACTATTGATAAAATTATGCATGCAAAAAATAATTGTTTTTTCATTATTTTAAAGATTTCGGAATTGATACTTTTTTAAAAATCTATAAGATGCCAACTGTTTAACTATTCATTTTCTATTTTTAAGATTACCAATATCAACA
>NZ_MTCA01000160.1:0-7136 GCF_002150205.1 Flavobacterium sp. FPG59
GTCTGCGCTATTGCGGGTGCAAAACTACAACCTTTATTCGCTTTTACAAGCTTTTTTTGAACCTTTTTTTATTCTTTTCTTAAAATAGATTATAAGTAATTGAAAATGTTTTGTTTAAAAACAGACTATCTATTTCTTTATTTCAAAAAGTAGGAATTACCGATATCAAAGCTCACGTCCTGTCATGTTTTATCGCTCTTAGCAACTTTCTTACCCTAGAAAACCGCTACTATCATACTACGGGCATCCTATTCATAGCGAACCAAACGATACAGCTATTGAAATCCATACACTATACCTTATATATAGGTGGCAAATATCTATCAACTTTTTTCTCCTAGCCCTGATAGCAGTGGAAATCCTATCCCACGGTACCGCTTGTTGCGGTACCGTGGGATAGATTGCAACGAATAGCAGGAAATAGCTCCTAGAAAATAAACTATTGGATCAAGCTTGAGGGATGAACTGTATTATATATAGGTACCGTTTACGATTTACAAACTCAATCTGCATCACGACCGACTAACAATAATATGGCCGCAGATCAAACATCGCAAAGCTACCTTAGTTACTGTGCCGGTTAAGGCCATTTATATACAGTCCATCCAAAAGAATAGTAAACCTACAAATAACAAAAGGCAAGCTGGACAAAGAAACACTCTTATATTAATCACACTTTGTTTTAATACTTTCCCGCTATTGCAACTTCTACTATAAAAATTAACTTTTGTTTATAAATTCATTCTCTTTTGACATGCTTCTTTTAGACTGAGTTTTAATTATATTTGCAGCATGTTTACATTTTTTAAATCGAAGCCTCTATTACGAGAGCTCATTCCGCAAAACCACATCGACATCCATTCGCATTTGCTTCCAGGTATTGACGATGGTGCCCAAACGTTCAAAGACACGCTTGCTCTAACCACTGCATTACAAAACATGGGGGTTACCGAGTTTATCACAACCCCTCACATTATACAACATGTTTGGGAAAACACTCACGAACAAATCGTAAAAAAACAAAACGAAACAGTGTCCTTATTACAGGAGAACGGCATCACGCAACCCTTTAAGGCTGCAGCAGAGTACCTGATGGACGACCAGTTTGTCACACTCTTTAAAGAAAAGTCTTTACTAACCTTGAAAGACAATTACGTGCTGGTGGAGATGTCTTACATCAATGCCCCTATTCAACTGTATAGTATTTTATTTGATTTACAGGTTGCTGGATACATTCCCGTTTTAGCACATCCTGAACGATATCTTTTCTATCACAACAATATGAAGGAATACGACAAACTTATTAAAGCGGGCTGTTTGTTTCAGCTTAATTTATTATCCGTTGTAGGCTATTATGGATCAGGTATTGCTCAAATTGCCGAACAATTACTTCAAAAAGGAATGTATACGTATGTGGGTACCGATGCGCATCACGCCAAACACATTGCTGCTTTTGATCAAAAAATCTTAATTAAAGACAGCGCACCTTTAAAAGAAGCAATTGCCAACAATCAATTTTTTAAACAATAACATAAACACTGAACTGTAAGTCTTAACGACTCACTTACCGCAAATAAAAAAAGCTTACCGAGAATGATACTCAGTAAGCTTTTTTATTTAGGAGATACTCTATGACTATTTCATATTTAACAGCCTTTTATACCATACTTTTTGTTCTACTTGCATTCCGTAACCATAGCCGTAACCATAGCCTTTAGACGAATCGGTATCATTTAACAACAAACACATGTTAGGTAATTTATGTTCTTTATATAAAGTATTTGGAATGTTCAACATTCTTTTTTCTAAGACATTCGCACGTGCTACATAAATAAAACAATCTGCATTATTAGCAATTAACAACGTATCAGTAACCAAAGCTACAGGAGCCGTATCTACAATAATATAATCGTATTTCTTTTTAAGATTCTCAAACATCGTTTCTACCTTTTGGCTCATTAATAGTTCAGCTGGATTAGGCGGAACGATACCTGCAGGAAGAATATCAAAATGCTGAAACCCATCATACTTTACTATAAAATCTTCTACTTTTAAATCTTTAGACGATAAATAGTTTGTTACTCCATCATCTGGAATCGTTAAATAATCGTCCAAGCGCGGGCTTCTAATATCCATTCCTATCAACAGTACTTTTTTACCTGAAAGTGCAAAAGTAGCTGCCAGATTTACCGATACAAACGTTTTTCCTTCTGATGGAAAAGTCGAGGTTAAAAATATGGTTTTGGCTTGCCCATCAGGAACACGACTCAGCATAAATTCTAAGTTAGTTCTAATGATTCGCAACGCTTCAGCACTACTCGTTCTGCTTTCGGAACGAATCAACTCGTTTGGAGAATCAGAGGAAGGAACATCACCAATAAAAGGAATCAATGTTTTGCCTTCCAAATCCAAACGACTTTTAATTTTAGTATCTAACAAATCTTTGACATATATCACTCCAAAAGGAACTAAAAGTCCTAGCAACAAAGCCGCCAAATAAATGATACTCTTTTTAGGCGATACAGGAACTTCAGATCCTTTTGCCTCATCCACAACACGTGCAATAGCCTCTGTGGCCGCCATGGCAATAGCCGTTTCTTCACGTTTTTGCAACAAGTACAAATACAGTTCTTCCTTCACTTTTTGCTGTCTCGCTATTACGCGAAACTGACGTTCTTGTACCGGAATTTTACCAATTTTACTATTTAACAATCCTTCTTGACCGTTCAAATCTCTTTTCTGGATTTGTAAATTGGACTTCATTCGAGTCAAACTAGCTGATACATTAGACTTTAAAGACTCAATTTGCGCGTCAAGTTTAACAACAGATGGATTCGACTCTGTAGCCGATTTTAAAATTCTATTGCGGTCTAATACCAATTTGTTGTATTCACCAATCAACTCCGTAGCTTCACCACTGATAATATTGTTTGGCAACAAATCTGCCTTTTTACTTTTTTTCATAAAATCAAGCATAGAAGCGATCATGTTCAACTGTATATCGGCCTCAACTCCTTTTTTATCGTACTCGCTAGATCCTTCTATAAAAAGCTTAGCTTCTGTTTCAATATCCGTTAATCGGTTAGAATTCTTGAAATCCTGTACATTTTGCTCAACTCCATCTAATTCTTCTGTAATCAACGCCAAACGATTGGCAATAAAACGAGAGGTATTTTCCGAAATGAAATTTTTATCTGCTGCAGCGTCTTCATTGTAATTTTTAACCAAATTATTTAAGAAATCCTCTGCTTTTTCCACCACTGGATCTGAGATAGAAAGCTCTACTACACTACTTGTCTTGCTTAACGGATTTACAGTCAACCGAGACCTGTAGCTGTTTACTACTTTCTCCAGAGGTGTAATGACAATCTGAATCGTAGTGGCCGATTCTCCATGAGATAACGGATTGACCAGTGATTTGTTAATCACAAAAGCCCCTAACTTAGAAGGAATAGATTCTCCATAACGGAACGTCTTTTTGGATGCAAGTAACATTTTATTCTCTGCTTCTTCTTGTAATTCAAATGAATTGGGTGCAGTCGCCTTAAATTCAAAGGCAGCAGTCCTATCTTCAAAATCTTGCTTCTTATTTAAAAAAGTAACAATGATGGGTGCATTTTTATACAAATCACTGCTGATGATTTTTCCTTGTGACACTAAGGTAACCGCAAGATTCATTTTCCTCAGCGTACTTTCTACAAGGGTGCGTGACTTTAAAATCTCAATTTCATTATCTAAATTATTTTTTGCTCCACCAATTCCCATATCTGCAAAAGCTGACAACTCAGAAGAAAGTCCGCCTTTTTTTTCATCTTTAACTAATATGGTAGTGGCCGCTTTGTATTGGGGTGTCGTGTATCTTAAATAAACGTATGCAATTGATAAACTGATCATCATGCCCAACAAAAACCACCTCCAATGCGCAGCATATTGATCTACAATGGCTCTAATATTAAAATCTTGTTCTGTGTTATCAGTTTGAATACTATTTTCCATTCGGGTTTAATTTGAACTTGAAACGATAAGCGTTATTAAAGTGATTAGTAAAGAAGAAATGGAGATGATCACTCCTGTATTAGGTCCTACAGCAGCTGCATTGATGCGGCTTTTATTAGGCTCTACATAGACCACATCATTTTGTGCTAAGTAATAAAAAGGAGAATTCAAAAAGGCAGCGTTAGTAATATCCACCCGATTGAATGATTTCACTCCATTCGTTTCTCTAATGATTAGGATGTTGTTTCTCTTTCCATAAATGGTTAAATCTCCAGCCAAAGCAAGTGCCTCGATCAGCGTGATACGCTCGGAGTTTACAGGAAAAGAGCCAGGATTCATTACTTCACCTTGTACGGATACTTTAAAATTAGCAATACGTAAGTTGATGATTGGATTCTTTATGTAAGTAGCTATTTTAGCATGCAATACTTGCATTACTTCAGTTCGGGTAAGCCCACTCACTTTTAACTTCCCTATAATGGGAAATTCAATATTTCCATTGGAATCCACTAAATACAACTGCATAGACACTTGACCTCCAGCGACTTTAAGATCTGTCGTTGGTTGTGTAATAATCGAACTCAAGTTAAAGGGTGCAGCAATTTCAGGATCCTCTGCAGATACAATAATGGACAGCAAATCGTCTTGTTGAATCTTAATCTCATAAGAGCTGCTGTTGGATTGGGGAGACATGGCATCAATATTTTGATAGTAGACCACGTCTTTTTTTTGGGCACAAGAAAACAACAAGCCTATAATCAGGAAAGGTATGGCCCGTTGGAGTACATAATAATATTTCATTTTCAATGATTTGGGTTTTAACGGTGCAAATATAAGAAAACACTACTTAAATCGCCCTTTTAATGCTACTAATTTAAAATCTTCTACAAACCAATGCCATGGCGTAAACAAA
Organism: Flavobacterium sp. FPG59; assembly: GCF_002150205.1. Taxonomy (NCBI): domain Bacteria; kingdom Pseudomonadati; phylum Bacteroidota; class Flavobacteriia; order Flavobacteriales; family Flavobacteriaceae; genus Flavobacterium; species Flavobacterium sp. FPG59. The sequence goes on from NZ_MTCA01000160.1 coordinate 4,910, forward strand.
CACTTACACGCTACAGGTTTACCTTAGATTACCATCAAAAACGCAAAAAAAAGTATAAAATTGCCTTCCTGATTTCGTATTCCAAATAATACTGGAGTTTATCTAACGTAGTTGTTAATACCTCTTATTATTTAGCTGCAAAAATACCGTAACCGTCTAAACTTAAGAAATTTAATACTGTAAAGAATCCATTAAAGAAGTATAACAGAACGTATTCCATAAAAAAACACTCGAATTGACTATTTCTTTAATCGAAATGGACTGCTCGAGTGTTTGTTTGCTTTGTATATCACTATGCTATTAAGGATGTACTTCTACCGTATCTAGCGTTTCAAAAGTAGAGTTCATACTTTTAAACTCGGGCACTATTTTTTTCATCTGCGCCACCATGGCATCATTGGTATATCCTTCCGCAATATGAATCAAATCACTCACGTCTTGATTTAAGGTCTCGTATTCTTCTTGCAATTCTTGGGCTATCATAATTTTAGAATGGTAAGTCGGTAAGGACTTCGAGGTGTCATTTAACAATTCCTCGTACAGTTTCTCACCCGGCCTCAATCCCACAACCTGTATTTTAATATCGCGTTCTGGTATAAAACCAGCCAACTTGATCATTTTTCGAGCCAAATCTATAATTTTCACAGGCTTACCCATATCAAATATATAAATCTCGCCACCCTTACCCATAGCTCCAGCTTCTAAAACTAGTTGGCATGCCTCAGGAATCGTCATGAAATACCTAATAATATCCTTGTGAGTAATAGTTACAGGCCCACCTTCTGCAATTTGTTTTGTAAAAAGCGGCACTACAGAGCCATTAGAACCCAATACATTTCCAAAACGAGTGGTAATAAATTTGGTGGCTTGCTCCCCTTTTTCTTGTTGGTTTTTCAAATGTAAGGACTGTACGTACTTCTCTGCAATGCGTTTGCTAGCCCCCATTACATTACTTGGGTTTACCGCTTTATCAGTAGAGACCATTACAAATTTTTTGACGTTATAAGCGCACGCTAAATCCGCTAAATTTTTAGTTCCTTTGATGTTCGTAAAAATAGCTTGACACGGATTATCCTCCATCAACGGTACGTGTTTGTAGGCAGCTGCATGAAAAACAACATGCGGTTTGTAGGTTTTAAATACCACATCCATCGCTTCCCGGTTTCTAATATCTGCTATTACGGTTCTAATTTTAACGTCGGTACTAATTGCGTCCGTTTCCAATTGCAAATGGTGCAAAGGGGTCTCGGCTTGATCCAGGATGATGACTTTTTTAGGATGAAAAGTAAGCACTTGTCTCACAATTTCACTACCAATAGAGCCAGCTGCGCCACTAATCAAAACCACTTTGTCTTTCAATTGTTTGGAAATGGATTTATTGTCCAAAACAATTGGTTTCCGCTCCAGCAAATCTTCAATTTGAATGGTTTTAACCTTTTGAGAAATCTCGCGTTGGTTCTCCCAATCCGAAATCAAAGGGACGGTAAACACTTTTAAATTGTATTCCAAGCACTGATCTACTATAACAATTTGCTCCTCTCTAGTCAATGCTTTGTCAGCCAAAATCACACTGGTTGCTCCCACAGAACGCATCATAGCAGGTAATTTCTTTCTCTGAACCAAAATAGGCAAATCCAACATCCTTTTGGAAGCGTTTTGATTGTTTTTGTCAATGAAACCTACAATTTTAAAACGCGTTGGAGTTTCAAATTTTAACGCATTCGCTACCGATATCGCATTGGCATCTGTACCATAAATAACGGTTCGAATCAAGTTGGTGTTTTTATTTTCAGAAAAATAGAGTTCAAAAGTTTGTTTTACAATCACACGGTATAAAAACAACCCACAAAAAGACAGTACTATATTGATGAATAAGGCTGTATTCAAAAAAACTTTTTCACCTTGAGCAAATTCAAAAAAGAAATTAACAATCAAAAAGATGATTAAAACAGAGATTTGGGAAAATAATAATTTTACCGCATCAATATTTGAGGAATGTCGAATGATCCCCGAATATGTTCGGAAAAGCCAAAAGAAAAAGATATTACACAGCACTAGTGAAGAGAAGTACCATCCGGAATGACTGGTTATCACATAATCTAAACCGGTACCTTTAAAAATAAGGTAGGTAAAAAAGAAAGATAAAATAAGAACTACCAAATCAATGGATACAATAATCCATCGCGGTAAGTATCCCAAGTTGTGAATATTCAAACGCAAATTTAAC